>NZ_AUGA01000094.1:0-15204 GCF_000426785.1 Bradyrhizobium sp. th-b2 | reverse complement strand
ACCGTTGCATCAGCCATTCGCGGTGCGGCCCCGCAATCTTCTTTGGCCGATAGCCCCCGATCTGGTCTGGCTTGACGCTACCGGTCTCGTGGAAGCGCTGTACCCAGTTGATCGCCGTGCTGATGCCCACCCCAAATTGAGCCGCTGCCTGATGCCGCGACAGGCCACCTTTGATGACAGCTCTCACTACCCGCTCACGAAGGTCGTCCGAATAGGCTCGTCCCATCCATGCTGGCCTCCTTCCCAGCCAGCATGTTGAATCAGAAGCCTTCCGATTTGGGAATCCCAAATCGATTCAAGCTAGACCCATCCCGCTCTAGCCCGCTTGCGGCAGGCGCTATATTTGCAATGGAATAGATCCATTGTTGATCACTTGATCTGCGATGGAGATCAGACCCGCATGCTCTGACGGCTTCAGTTATTAAGACACAGCGAGCGGAGACGTTGCAGCTAAGGCTGTTTGATCGGCAAGGCAAGCGCATACCCTTGGGTGACAACACCGTCTCGAAGATCAGTCTCTTAGCAGTGGGGTCAGCGTTTCGTGCAGGTGTATTGCGATTCAGGTCATAACGCATGGCGCAATGCTGATCCCGATGAGGGAGCACGCTTCTCGGGTGAACGGTACCGTCTTTATTTGTTTGCCTGCTCCCTTGAGGATTGGAAGAGCCTAAATTGGCCGCCTATGCGTCAGGTTATGGTCAGCTAACCTGTATATCATCCTCCGCAGAGCTCGTGCGGCACGAGCTCATACAGCGTGCAATTGAGCCGAGAGGAGAGCGAATCTGATGTATGGCAGAATCGTCGGATCGTCCAGCCAGTCTGGAAGCGCCAGCCACGTTGATGAGTCTGGAGATGAGGGAGAGAGCCCGCGATTTGCGGACACAGTTGCAGGCATGGAGCCCGGTGCGTCGTCGTCGGTGACAACGACGCCATACTCTCTGGCTTCCGATCCGCCGATCATAGAGATCGATCGATCTTCCTTCACGGAGGGAGTGAGGAGATTTTTGGGCGGTGACATCAGGCACATCGCCAGTAACCCAGAAGAGTACTCGGATTTCGTGTCCGGGAAGGCTCGGCGCGCAGGAATGGTTGCTGGAAGCTACCTCCACACTTACGATGATCCAAGCAAGCCAGCACGATTCTACAGCTATCAGTTGGGTGACGAAACTGTCGGGCTTTTAAGAGCAGGTGGGCCGGCTCGAATCAAGGGGGAGCAGTTTCGGCAACAGTTTGGACGCAATGATATCACGTCCGTGGTTGACCTTCGGGTTACTCATCCGTTGGTCGAGAACGCGGGCGATATTCTGCTGGAGCATCAACTGCGACAGGACGGCGACCATCCCTTGGTCTTGTCACGTCCTGGCTTGGAGGGCATGGAACCCCGTCTGGCCGAAATGGGTTTTGTTCACATGGGGCGTAATTATTGGGCGCTTGATCCTAACCAGCATCCAGAAGTGTGGACGAAAAACGAGAGCAACGAGTGGCAGCGAGTAGACAAGCCTACGAAGTATCTTACTAAGGTCGAGGATAGTGACACCGCTTCTGAAGCAAGTGTCGAAAGTGCCGAAGCGGCCTCTTCAGATGATGATCCGTCATTCTACTTGGAGCAAGCTCTCGAAGGATTGCGCATGGAGTAGAACAGCCGCAATAAAGAGACCTGGGCAGGAAATGACGGCTGTTTCGTGAATGGACGCGCCGCCGCGAAGGTCCTAGCGTTAAACGAGGGGGGGGGCGTACGTTAGCAGCGTGCGGCCCCATTCGCCTGCCTATCCTATTCAGAAAGTAATGATATTCTCGCGCTTGCGGGCCGTGCAGCTGGAATCGGTGCAACGAAGATCGAGTACGAATCCGCGCCCCAATCGTGTAGCCAATGCAACGGCGCGTCATGATATGAGCAGGTTGAGGGCGGTATGTGCTCAAGGAAGCTTCGGATCAAACTATATGCCAAGGTGACGATCGCGACACAATTCGCAGCGTATTTGGTCTAGTTGGCGCAAGTGGAAAGGCTGTGGCGATCAGTGAGCAACCACTGCGTTTAGTTCAGTAAGGTGTCGGAAAAGTTTGCGCGCGAAAGTTGCAGCTGCGAATGGGCAAGGAGTAGGCAATAAGCCTCGATGCTCGCGCGGAGCCGACCCAATCGTGCACCTGCGCCAATCAGCTGTGACGAAGCCTTAAGGTCGGATCGTCAGAAAGCCGAGCGGTTCTGGCTCTTCTACGGTTCTTGCATGTTTGATCGTCCCGCGAAATGAAGAGCGTCCTGCAATAAACGAGCAATGAATGCAGCCAGATGCAATCTATGCGATTTGTGGCATTAACGACATTCCAAGCCGCCGGGCCATGGGTTTCCATCTGATGGTCGTCGATGACGAGGGCGGTCACCGGCCGTGGTCCATCGTTGTAGTGCGGTGGGGCAAGCAGGTGTTTGGTTATGCCAATAAATGCCCGCACAACAGCGTCAATCTGGACTGGAACTGGAACGAATTCTTGGATCCATACGGCATCCGGCTGATGTGCGGCAAGCACGGATCGACCTTCGAGCTCGCCACGGGACGATGCGTCGAAGGTCCATGTAAGGGTGGCGCGCTCACGCCGATCGCGTTGACGGTTCTGGATGGCGATATCTGTGTCGTCGGTATGCCTCTTGTCGAAGACGATGCGCTTCCCAACGAATGAAGGCCGCGCTCAGACCGGCCGGTTTTCGTTACGGTTTTTCACGGGTTCCATCCTCTTCAGCCCGTCTTCGTACGAGATCTCGTCATAGGATAGCTCAAGATCGGACAGCTCGATGTCGTTTGCCGCATCGAGCAGGTAATCAAGCTTGCCGCCCGCATCGAGCTTCTTGATGTCGTCCTTGCTGACTCCGACCAGGTCCATCATCTCCTTCCAAACGGTGGATTCATCACACGGTAAGACGTGGAAGGTAACATCACCGAGCTTGATTCGGTATTTCGCCAGCAAATCTATGTTGTTGCAGAATATGAAATAGCTGCCATTCGGGCTTAAGGCGCCGTCAAGGACGGCTGCGACGTCAGCCAGATACGCGAAGGAATGCAGATACCCTGCCAGCACCGGAATAGTGCGTTCTCCTTCCTGCGCGATCGTTAGAACCTGCTCGATGGAATAGTCCGGCGGTCGCTTCTCGTCGGCGACCTGGGTCTGGAATTTCAGTGCGACATCGCCGCGAAAGCCGAACCGGTCCGGCTTGGTGGTCCCGCCTTTGAGTACGGCATTGAGCAGGCGACCCTCCTTCTCAAGTCTGCCGAGTGCGGTGTTTTCGATTGCAGTCATTAAAATCGTCCTCGATCTAAGCTCCTCACCGACGACTTGGCCGGTGCGAATGCAATGCAAATTGCTTGCCGTCGCATGCGTGGCGGCCTTCGGCGTATCTTAGATAAAAAAGGCGTAAGTGGGCTGCGATTGCCTCAAGTAGCTTTGAAAGAAACCCGACACGAGTTCAAAAGCCAACAGGTGCGATCCGGAAAGGTAAGCATCATCAAGCGTCCTCTCGCTGGCACATGACTTGCCCTTCAGCAGGCAAAGCTAAGCAGTTGAGAGAGGCCATGATCAAGCTAACGGATAGCGCAGTGAATGCGGTCAGGGGCGCAATGTCGTCATCGGCGCAGCCAGCAAGCGGGCTGCGCATTATCGTCGAGGCAGGCGGCTGCAACGGACTCAAATACATGATGGGTCTGGCCAAGGAGCCGAAGCCTAACGACACGGTGATCGAGTGCGACGGTGTGAAGGTGTTTGTCGACAACAAGAGCCATGACCATCTGGTCGGCACAACCATCGATTTCGTGATGGCGCTGGAGAGCCCAGGCTTCACTTTTAATAACCCAAACGCCACTTCGAGCTGCTCCTGCGGCAAATCGTTCAGCTGATAAGAAAAGGCGTCAAAACATGCTGGCGGACCCCGAACAACTGAGGCAATTGACGGCGATCTCGACCGGCCGAGCGGGACGCATCCGCGCTGTAATTGAGGAGATCCGTGCCAATCTGCAACGCAGTGGCGCCGACTATCAGTTGATTGGAATTGATGGCAGCAAGATCATGGTAGGCGCAACCCGTGCCTGCGCGCTCTTTAAGCTCTTGAGGATGACGCTGGAAGGCGTTCAAGTGCAGCTGGTCGACAGGCTCGTCGAATTCGTCCGCCTGATCACGGTTGTTGTTGCAGGCAAAACGCGGGATTGAATGGGGATCAAATGCCGGTTTATCTAGACAACAATGCGACGACGCGGACCGATCCATCCGTCGTGCAAGCCATGTTGCCGTTCTTTACCGAGCAGTTCGGAAATGCCTCCTCGGCCCACACCTTTGGCGGCGAGGCCGCGGCCGCGCTGAAGCAGGCGCGGCGTAGCTTGCAGGCTTTGCTAGGGAATGCCTACGATCATGAAATCGTTTTTACCTCCGGTGGAACCGAGGCCAATAATGCCGCCATTCTTTCTGCGCTTGCCACCCAAGATGGTCGCGACGAGATCGTCACGACCTCGGTTGAGCATTCCGCCGTGCTTGCGCTGGTCGAGCAACTGGCGACAAGAAGTGTCAAGACGCATATCATACCCGTAGATGCCCACGGCTGGCTTGACGTCGAGGCCTTTCGCTGCGCGCTCGGGCCACGCACAGCGATCGCCTCGATTATGTGGGCGAACAACGAGACCGGCACCATTTTTCCCGTGGAGTTTTTAGCCGGCTTGGCACGTGAGGCGGGCGCACTGTTCCATACCGATGCGGTCCAGGCCATAGGCAAGCTGCGCGTCGACCTAAGGGACAGTGCGATCGATATGTTGTCGCTGTCCGCACACAAATTGCACGGTCCCAAAGGAATGGGCGCGCTCTACCTGCGCAAAGGGACAAAATTCCGGCCCCTGATCTGGGGCGGATCACAGGAAAGGCGGCGCCGCGGCGGAACGGAAAATATTCCCGGCATCGTCGGTCTTGGAAGGGCTGCGGAGCTTGCTGTGGAGCGGCTCGAGCCGGAGCGCGTTCGCATTGGTGCATTGCGCGACCGTCTGGAGCAGGGGATCTTACATAATGGCGAATGCTTTGCGCTCGGCGATGTCAACAACCGGTTAGCGAACACAGCCAATATCGCTTTCGATCATCTCGAGGGCGAAGCAGTCGTCCATCATCTCAATCGTGCGGGCATTGCCGTGTCGCTCGGATCAGCCTGCAGCTCCGGCTCAATGGTGCCGTCGCACGTTCTGCGCGCCATGCAGGTGCCGGCGTGGAGGATGCGCGGCGCGGTGCGCTTTTCTCTCTCGCGTGAAACCACCGTCGCGGAGGTTGACGAGGTCGTGTGCGCTCTGTCAGACATTGTTGCTCGCTTGCGTGCCACCTCGCGGGAGTCTGGCGCTCCGCCCAGCTATGCGTCACAGTCGAGGGAGTTGAGCTTGTGAAAATCATGATCCGCCGCTCGTCGGACGCGGGCCTGTCGATCTACGTGCCAAAAAAGGATCTCGAAGAGCCGATCGTGGAATCTGAGTACGAGTCGCTCTGGGGCGGCTGGATCAAGATAGCTAATGGCTGGGTGCTCGATTTACCCGAGATGGCGAGCGACACACCATTGCCGATCACAATCAATGCCAAAAAACGGGGCGAGAACGGGAAAGATGCATGAACATGAGGCCAATCTTCTACATCGGCATTGGAGAGAATTGCTAATATCGTTTCGCTGACCTGCTTGGCCAGGAGGTCGATAGTATCGTTGCCGGGCTTCGGTGTCTCGATCTCGATTCCGATCGGTGCCTCGACATATTCGCAGCCAGAGATCAGGAAGCTCTTGGCGGCTGCTCGCTATGGCAGCATCGTGGTTCAGTTGCCAGACGCCATCAAGGAAAGGCGGACCGAACGGAGCTTTCTTGCTCTCGCTTCAACTATCGCTATTGCGAAGCAATGCGGCGAAGATCATCAGGCGTTCCCGCCGATACCACGATGCAATCGTCGATCCGAGCGTCTTCTCAATGCAACGAGCGCCGTGTTCAGCTCAAGCAAGGCCTGACACCGATTTGGCTCCCTCGCGCGTTGGGGATAATGCTCATCAATTAACGGCGCTGTGACGTCGGATCGCCAGAAGTATCGACCCATTTGTGGCCGGCAGCAGCGCGCAAAACCATGCAGATAGAGCAAGGATCCCGCGCGCCTCTAGTGCGAGTATGAATGCACCATCCACGGATCTCTGTGTCTGAATCACGACGTACCTGCCGCATTTCCAACATGCGCTTCGTTGCTATTCTAGTATCAATATCGATCATTACCGCTGACTGTTTAAGTAGGGCTGCAACGTCACCGTTTCCGCTATGGCATGTGAGTTGCTACTCCCCCTCATGAGGCGTTCTCAGGATTGGTCTTGGAAAGCCGATGATGCCTGCACGGGGAGATGAAAATGAACGCGGTCGTTGGGCGCGGTAGATATGTCGAAGGTTCATTGGACAAGATGATGCGGCCCACCGCCGAGCACAGGGGCTGCGGCACGTCGGTCAACACAGGCCAGGCGAGCTGCCGCTCACGGGCGGCCCACGGCGAACTGCCGGCCGAGATTTGGGAAAAGGTGAAGAAGCATCCATGCTACAGCGAAGGGGCACATCATCACTACGCCCGTATGCATGTCGCGGTGGCTCCGGCCTGCAACATCCAGTGCAACTACTGCAACCGCAAATATGATTGCGCCAATGAATCGCGTCCGGGCGTGGTGAGCGAGAAGCTTACCCCCGAGCAGGCGGTGAAAAAAGTGCTCGCGGTCGCGACCATCATTCCGCAGACGACTGTGCTTGGCATCGCTGGTCCCGGCGATCCGTTGGCCAATCCAGAAAAAACATTCAAGACGTTCGACCTGGTCGCCAAGGCGGCTCCCGACATCAAGCTGTGTCTGTCGACCAACGGATTGGCCCTGCCGGACTATGTTAACACCATCGCCAAGTCCAAGATCGAGCACGTCACCATCACCATTAACACGATCGATCCTGAAATCGGCGCAAAGATCTATCCGTGGATCTTCTTCAACCACAGGCGCTACGTTGGCATCGACGCGGCGAGGATACTCACCGATCGTCAGCTACAGGGTCTCGAGATGCTTAGCGAGCGGGGTATCCTATGCAAGGTCAACTCGGTAATGATCCCGCATATCAATGACCATCACCTTCTCGAGGTCAACAAGGCGGTGAAGTCGCGCGGAGCCTTCCTTCACAACATCATGCCACTGATCTCGGCGCCCGAGCACGGCACAGTATTCGGCCTCAACGGTCAACGAGGTCCGACGGCTCAGGCACTGAAGGGACTGCAGGATGCTTGTGAGGGAGGGGTAAACATGATGCGGCATTGCCGTCAGTGCCGCGCCGATGCGGTGGGGCTGGTCGGCGCGGATCGCGGAAGCGAGTTCAACATCGACCGAGTCATGAAAATGGATGTTAAATATGACCCCGAGATGCGCAAGGCTTATCAAGAAAAGGTAGAGGCTGAGCGTGCCGCCAAAGTCGCGGCCAGCCGAGAGGGCCTCGCGGAGTTCGCCGGCGAGATGAGCGAAATCACCGTTCTGGTCGCGGTTGCAACCAAAGGCTCGGGGCTGATCAACGAGCACTTTGGACATGCAAAAGAGTTTCAGGTGTACGAAATTTCCACATCCGGCGCCAAATTTGTCGGCCACCGGCGCGTGGATGTCTACTGCCAGGGCGGCTATGGCGAGGGGGATAGGCTTTCGACCATCATCCGAAGCGTAAATGACTGCCATGCGGTGTTCGTGGCCAAGATCGGCGGTTGCCCGAAGAGCAATCTGATCAGGGCCGGAATCGAACCGGTCGATCGATACGCGCATGAGTTCATAGAGAAGTCGGCGATCGCTTGGTTCAGGTCCTATCTCGAGAAGGTAAAACGCGGAGAAATCCAGCATGCCCAGCGAGGTGACGCCGACATTCGGTATGGGTCCCTGATCTCTGCGGGGTAAAGGGGGCGTATGTGCCATTCAAGATCATTGCCTCGCAGTGTACGAGCTGCTCAGCCTGCGAACCGTTGTGCCCGAATGTTGCGATCTCGGAGAGCGCGGGGCGCTTCGTCATTGAACCGGCGAAATGCACCGAATGCATCGGTCATTTCGATGAGCCGCAATGTGTCGCGGCTTGTCCCGTCGACGGCACCTGCGTCATTGACACCTCCTTGCCGCGTTACCAGGCGCCATCCTAAAGAATTAGCCCATGATCAGAATGCCAAGAGCTGCTGCTGAAAGCGTCCAAAGCGTCGTGCTGCGCGTTAGCGGCGCCGTAGGCGCCGAGGTTCGGGCCTTTCTCAGAAACGGCGGCCGCCTTGGATTGGCCGCTGCCCGCGGGCAGAAAGGACGCTGTGGACAATTCGTCCCGTGCAGCGCTCCAGCGACGTTTCTCGACGCCGGCAGCCGCCTTCCAGGCGGTGCTGTCATCGTCGATGTGACTGATGCTGCTGCGCACGCCAGTCCATCATTGGTTGGACCAGGCGCTCCGCGGCGGAGCGTGACGGCGCACACCCAAGAGCACAGCTGCCGATGAACCTTGATTTAACAGCCAACCCGCCGTCCGGCAGCCAGAGAGCGCTGATCTTGTCCACGCCGACCGGCGATGATCTCCCCGGCGCGACCGAGGCTCGGCTGCGGCAGGCACGGCTGTTCGATCATCTTGACGAGGTTGCAAACCAACATGTAGTCGAAGCGCGTGCGCTCACCTCGGACCGCGCCGCCGCATTGAACAGCGTCTACGGCTTCTATCTTTGCACAACGCGCCTCTCGGAGGCGCCGGAGCTCGAAAAGCTCCGTGTTTCCGAAGCCGTGGGGGCGAATCCTCACGCCTACCGTCGGATGCGGCTCGGCAAAAGCGACGAAGGACCCGCCGCCGCGAACAGGCGTCCCGAACTCAAGCCGACTGACCAGAACGGCGCGGGGATCCTTGCGGATGTTCCGAATCGAATAGTCGGCAATGTGATCGAGGCGCGCCGCATCGCGCCGCAGCTGCTCGGTCAGCTGATGAGTGATACGGACGTCGAGTTCCGCGACATGGTGGCGCGCGATGTTCCCTATCAGTGGTTGCCAGCCGTAGTGAACGGCCCAGATGCCTCGGTGGGGTTCGAGATCGCGCGATCGCCCTTGCCAGAGGCGCCAACTGCTCTACGGCACGGCCCTGATCGGCAGGTTTACCTAGAAGCGGCGAGCTGCATCTCAGCTATTGAATTGACAAATCGCGCCGGAGGTGAGGGCGAAGTGATGCGGGACCTCGCCTGCGATGGCTCGGGCATGCCTGCATGTCCGCTTGGGAGCGGCGCATGAGCAACATCGTTCGCGACAGCGACGTCGTCGAGCTCAGCGGGCCGCCTGTCTTCAGCTTTGGCGAAAAGGTACGAGCCAATCGCACCATCCGCAATGATGGCACCTATCCCGGCAAGCAGGTTGGCGACATTCTGGTCTCGAAGGGAGAGGTGGGTTACGTCGTCTCGATCGGCACGTTCCTGCAGCAATTCTACATTTACGGGGTCGAGTTTCTGGAAACGGGCTACCGAGTTGGCATGAAGCGCAAGGAGCTCGAGCCGGTGGACACGTGCGAGGAGACCGATGATCTGCCATTGCCGGAAGAGGCTGTGTCATGAGTGAGTTCCGCTTTTCGAAATATCGCCGGGGCCGGCGCGTTAAAGCCGTCGTCGACCTCATCAACGACGGCTCTTTTCCCAATACGGAGCCCGAGGAGTGCTTGCTCGGCGCCGGAGCGACTGGCGAGATCATCAGGGTAGCCATCCATAACGAAGCGAACGTGCCGATATATACTGTCGATTTTGGTGAACGCCCTGCTCATCGGCTGTCTAGAAGAAGAGATCACAGTGCTTTGAAGGGAGGAGTTCGCGATGAATGCCGCGCTGATGAGGAAGGTAAAGACGGGGCTGATTCCTCACCCGAACGAACTCGATCGCAAGCGGATCCAGCGCGGCTTGAGTTCGCGCAAGCGTTATCTGTATGTTTCACCGAACGTGACGCCGGTGAGGGGGGGCTATCTCATCGAGAGCGCCTGTTGCTCGCGCAATATCGATAAGGATGGCGGTCTGATTGATGTTGCCTTGATTCTTTATGATGCCGTGGGTGGGATCTGGAAGCTGTTTTGCAAGAACCACGCAAAGGGAATCTGGGAGTTCTACAGCCTTTACCACCGTCTGACTTCAGCAATCGACGAATTGAACACCGATCCGGAACGTCTGTTCTGGCAATGACGAACGAACTTTGACGAGCCATAAGGAGCCACGATGGCGCTCAGTGCGGAGGAACTGATCGAAATCGAGCGGCTGCTTGCGGACGATGGCGCCGATACGGGCTCCTTTGTCGAGCTGCCGCGCCGCTTCCCGCAGCTTGCCTGGGTACGTTGCGATGCGTCGGATGTTGCGGACCAGCCGTTCCGGCAGTTTCCTCATTTCGACCTGCATTTGCTGGATGGCTCGGATCACTGCGTGCGGATTACGGCCGATCCGACACGGGCGACCGGCATTGTACTGGCGAAAAGGAATTGAGGACGGTGAGCGGCATTGAACTCGCAGCGCACCCCCTGGATAGCGCGGATAGTGTTGAGGCAAATCCATCCTTTATTCCACTGTCCGATCCCGATATCACCTTAGCCGAGCTCTCTGCCGTGGAAACATTGCTATGTTCACCGCAAATCTCCAATGGACGTACCACTGAGGCGTTCGAGCACGCTTTCGCAGCGTATCTTGGCCGCAAATATGCCGTTGCCGTATCAAGCGGCACCATCGGGCTCCTGCTTGCGCTCAAGGCGCTCGGGATCGAATCAGGGCAGGAAGTCATCGCCTCGCCCTATTCCTTTCGCGAGACGGTCCATGCCATCAGTCTCGCAGGCGTACGGGTGGTATTTTCCGACATCGACTATTGGTCGGGAACATTGGTCCCAGCAAAGGCCGAGGAACGCATCACGGCAAACACGCGGGCGATTGTCGCCAGCAATTCCAACGGTCATCCGGCGCCATGGTCGGAATTGCGTGCGATTGCCCAACGCCATCAGCTACCGCTTTTGGAGGATTCCACCGAGGCGATCGGATCGAGCTATAAGGGCGAGCTCGTCGGCAGGTTTGGCGACCTGGCGGTATTCGACTTTGCTCAGCCCCTGGCCATAAGTTGCGGCGAAGGCGCCATGGTCGTGACCGATGATATCGATATCGCGGTTAGCTTGCGTCGGTATTGCGCCCATCGACTGGACGAACGCTCCTCCGTTGTCGTCAGTGCCACCGCACCTTACCAGGCTCGTATGAGCGATCTCACCGCGGCTTTGGGGTTGGCACAGCTCAAGCGTCTCAACGAAAGCCTGGAGCGTCGCCGGTTGGTCGAGCAGCTCTACAACGCGCATATGCAATCATTTGGAGGCATCAAACCGCCTTACGTTGGCCCCCATGTGACCGAGGTGAACTGGATGCTCTATCTCGTCCATCTAGGGACGCGCTTCACGCGATCCGGCCGTGACGTCATTGTCGATGATCTGCGTGCCGCCAAGATTGAATCCGCCGCCTATAGCCATCCATTGCATTTGCAACGTCACTATTTTGATCTCCGCTATCGGCGGGGCGATTTCCCGGTTGCGGAAAAGATCGCCGATCGCGCCCTGGCGCTGCCGTTTCACACCCATCCCACGAACGACAAGGTCGAATTTATCGTCGAAACCACGAAAGATGCGTCGATCAATGTGGGCGCGGGTGCAGCGATCTACTAAGATGCTTGTCATCCACTACTGAAGGAACAATAGGTTGAGTTGCGATGAGCCGTGCTGCCATTGCGCTAGATCAGCAACGCGATGGCGGGCCGTCTGTGGCGGCATTTGGCGCGCAGATCGCCACCCCGACGAATATTGAGGAAGGCCGGATGCCACATCTTCGTCCGAAAATCCCGGAGGAGAAATGCTCTCCGACAGCGATCGTGCAAAACACTGGCAAAGTAGTGAAGGCGCCGTCTCCGACCAGAGGGTCCAGGCCCGCGCCAGGGCCTCGGAACCGAGCACGTCATAATCCAGATCCTCAGTTTCGGTTCGGGTCTTTAGATTGACCAGTAAGGAATTGCTGTGAACTCGCAACAGGGTCATTGTTCACGTCCGCTTCGCTCCGAACGGGAGGGTGGTGCAAATCAGCGAGTGCCCGGCGAAGCTCACGCCGAACCAATGGTTTGATGTCCTTAACGCCCGTGCCAGTTCAAGCTATCGCCCGATCGCTCGTGGTCGTGGTGTTTTTCGACTGACGCGGACCGCGATCGAAACCTTCAAGCAGGAAACCACGAGGCGGGAATGAGCGAAGGTATAATCGGCAACCTGCTGAGCGATCAGATCGAGGTATTCGCCGTATGTCTCGCTGATGCTATCGAGCGGACTGGCGCCAAGGGCTTTAGCCTGTCGCGGATCGATGCTAGCGGCGAGTGCCGGCCGTTTCTAATTATTGTGCTGCGCACTTTCGGGAACGATTATTTCGGGTATGTCAACCGTTGTCCGCATCGCAGTGCCTGGCTCAACATCGGCTCCGGCGAGTTTTTCTCTCCAGATCGCTCCTTTCTCAGATGCGGACGGCATGGTGCGAGATTCGAGATCGACACTGGGGTATGCATCGATGGGCCCTGCAACGGACAAGCGCTTGAGCCGGTCGCACTCACCGTGATAGATGGTGACGTCTGCCTGCGCGGCGTCAAGCTGCTGGCGGATGATCGGCGTGCCGACCTATTCGAGGACAGCGGCGAAACCATGGATGTTATGATCCACCCCGATTAACAGCTGCATCGCTTAGCTATTGCTCGAGTTGCCTTAGGCGCTTGGCGCCGGATAAAGCCTTGTGAGCGTTGGCGCAGGTGCGTGTCGTCGCTTTTTGAACTTGTAAGAGCAGAACGTTTTGAACCCGCAAGTTCAGTGGCACGCATCCGGATCCCGGTCATGCACCCGGCGATCTCCGTGGCACGAAGGAAGGGCTCTGGCGCTAACTCACCAAATGGACCTGGCATGCAAGAACCGCTTCTGGCTGCCGGTGGATGACAATAGGTTCGAGAAAGAAATGCCCTCGGCGGCTGCAAGCCCACCGAGGACACCGTCTGGGCTGGAAGAATGGGGAGACCCAGACTGACAGGACCGTTTGAGCAGAGAAATGACGATCCTGTATCCGATGTTCGCGGGACACGCAGCGCGCAACGCACGCCGAACGATCGGATGTCCGCGGGCGCCGCCGGCGTTCGTGTCTGCGTTGCAATTGCAATGCCAACCCTCTGTACATCCAACGCCCTGGCGAATTTCGTCACCTTGATCCACTGACGGCATCGCTCCAGGTCAAATGCATTAACGAGCACGTGCGCGTGGTCATTCTCATCGTTCCGCAAGATGCGGCGAGCGAATCTCGAGTTGAAGCGCTTGAAGCGGTTGAGGCAAGCCGACATCGTTGTGTGGGCGGTTTTGCCGCTGCTGCCAATCGGGATTGCGGCAGGCCAGCCCTGTCGCCTCAAACGTAAGCTCGGTGATCACCTGTGCCTCGCTCGGACCCCGTCGCGATTGGGCGCTATCTTTGACGAAAACGCGGGATGGGCAGCGGCACGTGCGCGGCGCTTAACCTTTCGGCGAGGAAGTTCTTTGGTTCGCGGTCGAACGATGCAATTAGCCGACTCCCCTGGGCAGAGCGCTCTATTCACTGGGCCGATCGCCATACGCGCTCCTCGATAGACGGTACGCAGATCACGAAGATCGCGGTTCATTCCGCGAAATGACCGTGCAAGGTCTGAACAGACCGAGCGAGTATCTTCCGTCTAATCGCAGGAGCGGACTGCGGAAAGCTGAAGCTGAAGCGTTGAACGTGATGCGACGTTTGTCATGTCCGGAACAGGAGAGAACGACATTGTCGTAACCGCGGCAATGAGTGTCAGTGGCGCCGGAGGCGGGCAAGGGATCGTTGCGGAAACGAGCGTTACGCATTGGCGTGGAAGTTGCTTGAACATGTTGGATGGTTGAGCAAATGATGCGTGAGCAGAAACGGTCACGATTTGGGAGAAGGCGTTGAAACTGATCAAGGAGGCCGGTCAGACGCGGAGGTATCTGCTCGCGGATTTTCCGATAACAAGCACGACTAACAAGCACGATGATGTCCGCTCGCTTCGGCTGCTTTCGCGAGCACGAGTGGGAGTCAGCTGCTTCAATTGATCGATCCGGCGTTCAACTGAAGAATAGATTGTGCGGCAAGTACTCCGGCGTTGCCGCTTTTCAGATGAACCCGTTGATTGCAGGATAGGCGCATGAATGCAGAAACCGAATTCGAGCTTCCTCAACTTTACAGGCATCATGCCTTTGCCTGCCATACGCAGCGTCCGCCGAATCATCCGCACGGCAGCTGCGGCGCCTCGGGCGCGCAAGCCCTGTGGGATAGGATGGGCAAGGCGATCGAATCGCAAGGTCTGAACGATGTCGGCTTCACGGTGGCGGGCTGCCTCGGCTTTTGTAACTCCGGCCCTTTGATGGTCGTCTATCCCGACGGAGTCTGGTACCGCGCGACCACGCCCGAGGACGTGGACGAAATCGTAAATTCTCATCTCGTACAAGGCAAACGCGTGGACCGTCTTGTGATGGTGCTCAAGCGAAGCTAGTGTCCTGAGTCACAAGTTCGCAATCGTAGATTCGCAGTAGATTCGCGTCGCCGTGCCAAGGATGGAGGCTGCAGCAGCGACGGAGGATCTGATGGCGGTCCAGCAACTTGCGCCCTGACATTGAGCGATGAAGAGCGTGCCGAACTGAAGTCGCTCACGATGCGGCGGAAGACAGCGCAGGCGCTGGCTCTGAGAGCCCGGATCGTGCTGACCTGCGCGGAGGGCGGTCAGAACAAGGAAGTCGCGGCCAAGCTGGGCCTGGACCGATCGACGGTAGGCAAGTGGCGGCGGCGTTTTGTGGAGCGGCGCGTGGACGGGCTGCATGACGAGCCGCGCTCCGGGGCGCCACGTACGGTTGACGATGCCCGCATCGAAGCCGTGATCGTGAGGACGTTGGAGAGTTGCCCTGAGAACGCCACCCATTGGAGTTCTCGCGACATGGCGAAGGCCAGCGGCCTATCAGTGTCGACGGTGCAACGCATCTGGCGGGCCTTCGGGCTCCAGCCGCACCGAATGGAGACGTTCAAGCTCTCGACCGATCCAAACTTCGTGCCCAAAGTGCGCGACGTTGTGGGCCTCTACGTCTCGCCACCGGAGCACGCCATCGT
>NZ_AUGA01000093.1:0-15234 GCF_000426785.1 Bradyrhizobium sp. th-b2 | reverse complement strand
GCGTCTCGTCTTCGTCGTCATCATGCCCTCCGTCTATCAAACGGAGCGGCCCTTTTCCAACTTAACCTCTGGTCCCAAAATCGGGGTCCATTTCACTGACGCCTCCCAAAGGAGCACGAGCGCGTTGGTGTTCTGCCTCATTAGACCCCGGCGTCGCGCCCGCCGGCCCCGGGCGTGCGTCTTCCTAACCTCGAAGAAGCCGCATCGCATGCTTGCGATGGAATCCGGCGATATCGACAAACTCGTCCAATATCCGCGCCTTCTTCCCGCGATCCGACGTCTGTGGCTGTGAATCACCCTTTTGGCACATTGCGATGCCGTCAGGGATGGACGGCAACCATCCCATCTTTCATGCCGCCGGAGGCGGCGCGATGCAGACTCGCCTAGCCGTTCGCCTACGATAAAGGCCTCAATCGTTCCTGTTACAGAATCGAAAACCGGTCGCCAAACTCAAAGAATTGGCGCCGCTTCGCCACACGCTACGACCGATGCTGCTCACACCTTCTTCTCGGCAATCTGCATCGCAGCAGCCGTCGCCTCTATCTCTATCAATGAGTCCTGAGCCTGGCGGTGGGTCTCGGAAGGTGGGGCTACCCCATCACATCCACTTGATCCTCCGGATCCTAGCGCTATATCCGGGTTTCCTCCTCTTCGATTGACCGGGTGAACGCATGACGAGCACAGATACGACAGCGCCCACGCAGCCTTTCCAGGCCGAGGTTTCCGAGCTTCTGCACCTGATGGTGCACTCCGTCTACTCGGAGACCGACATCTTTCTGCGCGAGCTCGTCTCCAACGCCTCTGATGCCTGCGACAAGCTGCGCTATGAGGCGATCGCAAGTCCGGCACTGCTGGGCGAGGGCGAGGCGCTCAAGATCCGCATCATCCCGAACAAGACGGCCGGAACGCTTGTCATTGCCGACAACGGCATTGGCATGGAGCGGCAGGAGCTGATCGACCATCTCGGCACCATCGCCCGCTCCGGCACCAAGGCGTTCGTGTCGAAGCTGAAGGAGGCCAAGGACGGCCTCGGCCTGATCGGCCAGTTCGGCGTCGGGTTTTATTCCGCCTTCATGGTCGCCGACAAGATCGTCGTGATCAGCCGCCGTGCCGGCGAGAGCGATGTCTGGACCTGGACCTCGTCCGGCGGCTCCGGATTCGAGATCGCCCGGGCCAGCGACGAGGACGCGGCACGTGTGGTGCGCGGCACCGAGATCGTCCTGCACCTGAAGGACGACGCGAAGAAATATCTCGAGACCTACGAGATCGAGCGCATCGTCGGTGCCTATTCCGACAACATCCTGTTTCCCATTGAGCTCGTGCCCGGTGAGGGCGAACCGCGCCAGATCAATTCGGCGAGCGCGCTGTGGCAGCGCTCGAAATCCGAGCTGACGGCGGAGGACTACAAGAAGGCCTATCAGCAGATCAACTCCGCCTTCGACGATCCCGCGATGACGCTGCACTACCGCGCCGAGGGCCGCTATTCCTACGCCGTGCTGCTGTTCGCGCCGTCGACGAAACCGTTCGACCTGTTCGAGCCGAACCGGAAGGGCCGGGTGAAGCTTTACGTCCGCCGCGTCTTCATCACCGATGATGCCGATCTGCTGCCGGGTTACCTCCGCTTCATCCGCGGCGTGGTCGACAGCGAGGATCTCCCGCTCAACATCTCCCGCGAGATGCTCCAGAACAATCCGCAGCTCGCACAGATCCGCAAAGCCGTGGCGACGCGTGTCGTGTCCGAGCTCGAAAGCCTCGCCGAGAAGGATCCGGAGAACTTTGCCAAGATCTGGGACGCCTTCGGCGCGGTGCTGAAGGAAGGCATCTATGAGGATTTCGAGCGTCGCGAAAAGCTGCTCGCGTTGTCGCGCTTCACCACCACGTCGGGCGAGAAGCGGTCGCTGAAGCAGGTCATCGCCGATTTCAAGCCGAACCAGACCGAGATCTATTATCTCGTCGGCGACAGCATCGAGCGGCTGAAGTCCAATCCGCGGCTGGAAGCTGCGACCGCGCGCGGCATCGAGGTGCTGCTGCTGTCCGATCCCGTCGACGCCTTCTGGACCTCGATGCCCTCGGAGTTCGAGGGCAAGCCGCTGAAGTCGCTGAGCCAGGGCGATCTCAATCTCGACCTGATCCCGCGTGTCGACGAGGCGGACGAGGCGAAAAAGGACGAGCCGGCCGCCGACGAAGCCGCCACCATCGCCGTGATCAAGGCCGCGCTCGGCGAGCGCGTTAGCGACGTCAAGGCCTCGACGCGCCTCACCAGCTCGGCCTCCTGCCTCGTTGCCGACAGCCAGGGGCCGAGCCGCGAGCTCGAGCGCATCCTGTCGCAGCAGAACCGCGGCATGCGGACCAAGCCGATCCTCGAGATCAACCTGCGCCATCCGCTGGTGACGGCGATCACCAGGGCCCAGGCTAGCTCAGAGGTCGTCGACGACCTCAGCCTGCTACTGCTCGAGCAGGCGCAGATCCTCGACAGCGAGTTGCCGGAAGACCCGGCTGCGTTCGCGGCGAGGTTGAACCAGCTGGTGCTGCAAGGACTCGGGTAACTCGCAATTCTCGGTGTGCCCAACGGCGCGGATCACCAATGGAGGAAGGTGCCACCCAGACAGTAGGTTTGATCTGGTAGCTGGCAAGCGGCTTGTCTGAGCAAAGGCCGCCGAGGGCGGTTGAGCATCCATTGGGCCGTAACGTGAGGAAAGCCTGAGCAGATATCGAAAGTGAAATTGCAGATGCCAACCCGCCTGAGATTCGGGGAAGGCAGCGTGGGACAGGTAGCAACCGACACGAGCACCTGTCTCGATCTGCCGGGGTGGGCACGGCACGCCGGAATGGTGATTCGGGGAATTGGGAAGGCCCGCAGGGGGCGGAGGTCGCGTCTTCAACGTCGCAATTGGCGGCTCGCCTACAACCTGATCCTCATCCCCAAACTGGTTGCAGCGTAGCCAACTTGGCGTCCAGACCACCAAAGCGCTTCAAACTCTCAAACAAATCATCCCAACAATGGCACCCGCGACAGAACAAACGCCCAATTCCTTGGATTTTTCAGTAAACTGCTAGGTCGCGCTTCCTGGCAGACGACGGGGTAGCGGCCGGCGAAGCGGTGGAGACCTGAGCGCCAATGCGGCCGTCATGCGGGCGGAGGCGCTCTCGCGCAAGCCCGGCTGCGTCGGCGCGATCGCGTTCAGCCGCAGCGGGGATCCGGCGACCGGCGAGTTCGGCGACGCCAAGCTGATCCGGAAATTCGGCGACGTGCCGGACGACCTGAGCGCTTTGTGAAGCCCGACTAACCCGGGAGCGAATGCTCAAGGAAGAAGCGCAGCATCTCCCTCGTCGCGTCCGGCCCGCGGGGATCGGTGTAGGAGCCGGCGGGACTGCCTCCCGACCAGGCGTGGCCGGCGCCGTGAACGTTCCAATGCTCGGAGATGGCCCGCCCTCTCGGGTCGGTCAGGTTCGTGCGGGTGTAGGCGTGCCCACGGGGCACTCGTCCGTCGCTCACCTTCGCTTTCAAACCTGCCGCCTTGATGGACTGCTCGACAATCCGGTCGCCGTTGTTCGGATGCACCGTGGTGTCGCGATCGCCATGGAAAACGATGGTCGGCACTGGCGGTCCACCATCGCCAATTTCAGACCCGCCTCCCTGCCGCATGGCGACGAACGCGGAGGGAAGATCGCTTGCCGCCCCGCAGGCGAGGCCGGAATGGATCCCGACGGCCGCGTACAGATCGGCGTGGGTCGCTGCCATGATGGCGGCGAGCGCCCCGCCGGCCGACAGACCTGCGACGTAGACCCGCTTCGGATCGATCGGATAGTCCCGCATGACCTGGCGAGTGATGCCCGCGATCAGCGAAGGCTCCCCGCCGTCCCGGTGCTGGTCGCCCGTGCGAAACCAATTCCAGCATTTCGCCTGGTTGGCTCCGCTGGGCTGCTCCGGATAGACCACGAAGCAATTTCGCTCTTCCGCCAGGAAATTCATCCGGGTCCCGGCCGCGAAGTCGTCCGGCGACTGGGTGCAGCCGTGAAGCATGACGACCAGAGGAAGCGGCTTTTCTTGGGAGCGGCTTGGGACGAACAGCTTGTAATTCCGGCTTCCATTCGCGCTGCGGAAGGCGCCTGCGATGAATCTCGTGCCTTGGGGCGCGATATCCGTCGTGGCAGGCGGAGCGCGGGTCATCGGACCACGCAGGTTGAGTCCGGGGAAGTCTTTCAAGCGATCGAAGCTTTGCAAAGGAGCGGGAGAAACCCGGGTGGTTCGTCGGCTTTCCTTCTCCTCGACGATGCTGGCCTTCACGTCGATGGTCGGCGGCTCGAGCCGAGCTGGCGAGACACGAGCATGGGACGGTTCTGGCGACTCGCCGCGGAGCATGCGCTGCAGGAGCGCGGTGGCCTCGACCAGTTGGCCCGTAAGCGTGAGGCGCGTGGCCTCGGAAATCAAGTTCTGGCTCAGCATCGCATTCACCTTGTTCTGTCGGAGAGGGCGGCCTTGACCGCGGGAGTGGCGTGAAGGGCACCGAGCACCGAGACTGAAGCAATGGTGGCGCCGGCCAGCTCGGGGGTGACGTCCTGGGCGATGGTCGCGAGACCCAGCACGTTGATGTGCAGCATCTCACCGGCGCGCCGCGCCGCTTCGAGATCCTCGCGGCTGTAGTTCCGCACGCCCAAGTCCAAGCCCTTTCGGACCGTCGACTGCTTCACGACGTCCGCGTGGCGTTCGAGCTGGTTGCGGATGGCCGTCCGGATGAAATCCGTGCGGTTCGAATAGAACCCTTCCTGCACCATCAGATCGACCTGACCCAGATCGACATAGCCAAGGTTGATCGTGATCTTCTCTGTATCGGGGATCCGAGGTCGCAGCTCGCGCACATTGTCGACCATGAAAGCATCCATTTTCACCATCCATCGGGATGGCGTAGGGATTTCATATGGATGTTCAGGAGCTATTTTCAAGGGGGCAGCGAAAATCGGTTAGCTGGACGCTGGCAGTTCGTCGGCCGGCCTCGTTTCGCGCCGACGTTCAGCGTTTGGCGCCGCGAACGCCGCAGCCGAGTTCCCGGCGGCGGCAGAAATCAATCCGCGGTACGCGCCTTCATACTCGCGCGCCATTCGGTCCGCGGAGAAGCGCTCCTCGAAGCGGGCGCGATGGCGTCCTGGTCCACCCCCGGATCTTCCACGATCAACCCGCGCGGGGTCGGCTACGCGAAGCGTGCCGCCGCTTGGCTTATGCCGGCGCGGTGATCGCGACCGGGGCCGGTCCTTCGAGGAGCCATCGAGCGGGAATTCCCCCGCTCCGGATGGAGCCTCAAGACAATGTCCTATCTCAGCCTCGCACAAAAACCACGCCTTCAACCTTGCCCGCACCCTGATGGTCCCGGTCACGCTCTTCCAGGTCGACGGCGAATACGGCGTCATGCCCAGCGACGAGATCGACGAAGGTGATGGCCTCGACATCATCCACGAATATAATCCGCACGATGAACGGCCGGCTCACTGAGCCGGCTTCGCTTTCGCGGAGGCTCTGTTCCGTGGGTGCCGCCACCCAACCGGTGGGAGCCTACCGCGTCTGCGCAGACAGCGATCTGGTTACGTCGCCGCCTTCTTTCCTTTCGGATGATATCCGCGATTGCGCTTCTGGCGCAGCAGGTCGAGGAACAGCCTGACCGCTTCGTCCTCGCGCGCGAAGCTGTGCTTCATCATCTGACCTTGTGCGCCGATCCGTCCCCAGCGGCGTGTCAGGCAGATGTCGCCGAAGAGCGTCGGTTCGATGGCCATGGCGTAGAACCGGGCCATGTTCTTCGAGGCGTCGGTGCGTTCGATATAGAGCTGGTAGGGCTGCGCGATCATGACGACAGAATCCCGCATCGGAGAATCCGCGTCCAATGAGTTTTTTGAATCGATCAGGGGCATATTGATTCATTTTTGCGAAGGGTGGCTTTTGGGGGCGGGCAGCTCTGGCGAGCGGACGGCTCTATGCGCCAAGCGCACCGAATCCGCGATGCGGTTTCGTCCTCCGGTGACGATCCTCCCGCGGTAGGTGGCACGGTCGAGAAAACCGATGATCGTAGCGTGTGCGGCGGGCTGCCGCGTTCAATCGAGGGCGCACCAATCGCGTCGCGGCTCGTTCCAGCGCCGGGCGAGACCTTCCTCGACGAGCGTCGCGCCAAGCGAACGATCCGCGCGCGTGACCGTGCGCAGCTTGCGCCCGTACCGGTCAGTGTCGCGCTAGCCCGAGACTAGCGTGAAGCTGCCGGCGTTTAGTAGGACCAGCAACCGATCGCGGGCGATTTCGCCAGCCTGCCTCTCGTCGCGGCAATGCGGCGTGAAGATTTCCGGGGCGCCGATATCGGCGATCCTGATCTTATCACCCCTGAACCAGAATGTGTCACCGTCGACGACGCAGTTCACGCGGATCGGCCCGTCGCAAAGCGTGAAACGGGCCCTCAGCGTATCGCTCCGCAGAGGCGGCGGGATGACCAAAGTGGTGGTCTCGTATCGCTCCGGCATATCCGGCGAATGCCGCGAGGGGACACCGATGGCGATCGCCAGGATCGCAATGATCGCCATTGGCTCCCACAACAAGAAAGCGCAGCGCCGTCATGCTTTTTCTTCCGGTTGGAATCGGTTGTGACCGACGCAAGCCTTCATATCGTCGCGCCGGAACCAGATGGCGCGGCCGCACCGCAATGGTGCGTTGCCGGCGGTGAACACGATCTGCTCGTCGGCGCGCATGCGCAGCACTTCGTGCGGCTGGATCAGCGGCCGCGAGGCCAGCTGCTTCGAGCGCGTCCGCGACGAACCGGACGCCTGCGAGGAGCGGCTGACCTGGTCGATCTCGACCGTGGTCATGCCGCAGCGCTTTGAGATGTAGTCGGCGGTTTCCGGGTCGTTCACGGCCGCGAAGGCGATCCAGCTCGCGCTCTCGAACCATTTGCTTGCCGCGTCGCGGCCGCCATAGGTTTCGCGCATCTGACCGATCGACTGGAACAACAGGAGGAGCGTGATGCCGTATTTGCGGCCGGCGTCGCGGGCGGTCTCCAGGATGCGCATGAAGCCGAGGCGTGCCACCTCGTCGAGCAGGAACAAAGCCCGTCCCGTCACCGCGCCATTGCGGTTGTAGATCGCGTTCATGAAGGAGCCGATGATGACGCGGGCGAGTCCGGCATGGGTCTCCAGCGTCTTCAGGTCGAGATTGATGAACACGTCGGTCTGGCCGCCGGCGAGATCGTCGCTGACGAAGGTCGAGCCGGACACGAGCGCGGCATAGTTCGGATAGGAAAGCCAGTGGGTTTCCTTGACGGCGTTGGCGTAGACGCCGCTGAACGTCTCCGGCGTCATGTTGACGAAGACGGCAACGTTCTCCTTCACGAAGCCCGATTCCGAATTGTCGTAGATCGCCTGCAGACGAGCGCGCAGCTTGGGCTCCGGTTCGGACAGATTGGCGCGGACCTGGCGAAGCGTCTGGTTCTTGTCTTCCGTATGCCCTGACAGGCAGACATCGGCGATCAGCGCGGTCAGAAGCTGCAGCGCCGAGGCGCGGAAGAAATCGTCGCGCACACCGCGGGCGCCGCCGCTGTCGCTCATGATCCATGAGGCGACGGCGGCGATGTCTTCCTCCTTCGTGCCGCCGAAACGACCGATCCAGTCGAGAGCATTGAAGCCGGTTCGCGGCAGGTTCGTTGCTTCCTGGGCTGCTTCTGGCGGACGACCTTGCGCGGTTCGCTGTCCCGCATGTGGATCGAGCACATGCACGGTGCGCCCCGCCGCGCGCCGATGGGCGATCACCATTGGCGCGACTTCGTTGGACGGGTCGAGGACCACGAGCGCGCCGCCCCATTTGAGTGCGGTCGGAACCGTCACCGACGTCGTCTTGAAGCCGCCGGAACCGGCGAAGACAATGCCGTGCGACGAGCCGAAAGAGGCGTCAAAACAGAGCAGCGGCGGGCGGCCGCCGAACCCCCAGCTCTGGCGATCCGTGGTGCGAAACGGCTGAGCTGCCGCGCTGTCCCTATCGACGCGGTAACGCTCGCCGACGACGATGCCGCCAGCGTTGCCGAAGAGCCGTGCGGCTTCTGGCATCGACATCCAGTCCGCGTCGCCGTGCAGCGCGCGACGGCCGCGAACGCGCTTCGGGTCTGGCGCCGCAAAGGCGGCATTGCCCTTCACGGCGACGCGGAGCGCGAAGATGCCGCCCATCAGCACAACGCTGGCTGCGACCATGGTCGCCGGGTCGATCTGGGCCACCGCTGATCGGCCCGGGACGATGGTCTCGGGAGCCCCGGACAGGCGCATCGCTTCGCGCGCGAGGGCGATGGAAATCGCCGATACGCATCCTGCGACGACGCTCCACGCCGCCGCGCGGATACTCGCGGAGCCGGCGGTGGCGAACAGGAAGATGACGCCGATCCCTGCTGCCGCGATATAGGGCATCGCCAGCCCGGCGCGGGCGAACAGGAGACGCTGCGCCTCCGTCTTGCCGAGGCCGGCAAGCCCATGCCCGATTCCGGTCAACCCGAAGATCGCGCCGAGCATCAGGGCCATCGGCACGATCAGCAGAAGGAGCCTATTCGCCGTCACGGCCGAACGCCTCCGCCCCGATCGCGGCAAGCCGTGCTCGCTCGGCTCGTCGGTTCTCAGCCGGCGACCGAGTTCGATCAGCGCGCCGAGCAGGACCGCGCGCTTCTCGTAGCGCAGCCCCGCCTTTGCGATCAGGCCACCGAGCTCGATCTTCTCGCGCGTGTCCTTCTTGCGGGCCTCGGAGGATGACGCCTGGCGCATGCGCTCATACCTCGCCAGCGCCTTTCGCATGCGCGCCAGACGCGACCTTCGCGGCAGGAGCGCTCGTATCGCCTCCGGCCTCGGTTCCCTTCCTTCCGGTCGCCTTCCCTGCCTTCCCGCGAAACCGGCCGGCGAGATCCTCGAACGCGGCCAGAAGCTCGCCTTCCTCGATCTCGATCTCACCGAGTCCGGCCCTGAGCGCGATGCGCCCGATCCGCTCGGCCTCGCGTGTCTCTGCGGCCTTCAACTGTTCCTGGAGGCGAGTGATTTCTTCGCGGATCTTCGACGACGGTTTCTTCATTTTCGGTTGAGCCTCCGTGCTGGGCAGTGTTGCGGGACTGCGCGGAGGATTTCGGAAGTCGCTGGCCCGAGCGACTAATAAAAAAGCTAGTCGGCAAAGCCGACGCCGCTTGAGATCATCCCGGCCGCTCGATGAGAGCGGTCCAAGAGCGCAGTAATACGTCGCATCCGCGACGTCCTGTTTTCCCGCCTGCCGGGGTGTCCCACCCTGGCGTGGCCCTGCCGCCGCCCCCGACGAGCATCTGTGTTCCGCCCTCGTCCGGGAGATCGCGCCGCCTTGGCCATCACGCATTTCACGCCCCAGCTCATTTCGCGCGGTTCCGGCCGCAGCGCCGTGCTGTCGGCAGCGTACCGGCACTGCGCGCGCATGGAGCATCAGGCGGAGGGGCGGACCGTCGACTATTCCACCAAGCGGGGCCTGCGGCATGAGGAATTCCTGTTGCCGCCGGATGCCCCACAATGGGCGCGTGAGCTGATCGCCGACCGCTCGGTCGCCGGCGCCGCCGAGGCGTTCTGGAACGCAATCGAGGCTTTCGAGAAACGCTCCGATGCGCAGCTCGCGAAGGAATTCATCATCGCCCTGCCGGTCGAACTCACCGTCGACCAGAACATCGCCCTGGTGCGGGAGTTCGTCGCAACCCAGGTCCTCGCGCGCGGACAGGTCGCCGACTGGGTTTTCCATGCCGAGCCCGGCAATCCGCACATCCATCTGATGACCACTCTTCGCCCTCTCGGCGACAACGGATTTGGGCCGAAGAAGGTGCCGGTCATCGGTGATGATGGCGCACCCCTGCGCAACGATTTCGGCAAGATCGTTTACCGGCTTTGGTCGGGAGAGAAGGCCGAGTTCCTCGAGCAACGCGAAGGCTGGCTCGACCTTCAGAACAAGCATCTGGCGCTCGCCGGCCTCGAGATCCGCGTCGATGGCCGCTCCTATGCCGAGCGCGGCATCGATCTTGCCCCGACGACGCATATCGGCGTGTCGACCAAGGCGATCGACCGGAAAGGAAAGAAGGCGGGCTGGTCCCCGAAGCTCGAGCGTATCGCGCTCCACGAAGAACGAAAGGGCGACAACCGTGAGCGGATGCTGCGGCGTCCTGAGATCGTGCTCGATCTCGTCACGCGCGAGCTGAGCGTCTTCACCGAGCGTGACATCGCCAGGGTGGTGCACCGCTATGTCGACGATGCCGGAACTTTCCAGCATCTGATGGCGCGTATCCTCCAGAACCCGGATGTGCTGCGGCTGGAGGGCGAGCGCATCGCGCTTGAGACCGGAATCCGCGAGCCCGCCAAATACACGACGCGCGAGCTCATCAGGCGCGAAGCCGAGATGGCGCATCGCGCCGTCTGGCTTGCCGGCCGATCCTCGCATGGCGTCCGGGAGAAAGTGCTGGCGGCGGCCTTCGAGCGTCATGACCGTCTGTCGGAAGAGCAGCGCGTCGCGATCGCGCATGTCGCCGGTGAGGGGCGGATCGCGGCTGTGGTCGGGCGCGCCGGCGCCGGCAAGACCACCATGATGAAGGCGGCGCGCGAAGTGTGGGAAGCGGCCGGCTATCGTGTGGTCGGCGGCGCGCTTGCCGGCAAGGCGTCCGAGGGGTTGGAGAAGGAAGCAGGCATCGCCTCGCGCACGCTGGCCTCGTGGGAGCTTGCCTGGTCGAACGGGCGCGAGCAACTCGACGACAAGACCATCTTTGTCCTCGACGAGGCCGGCATGGTGTCGTCGCGGCAGATGGCGTTGTTCGTCGAAGCGGTTGTGAAGACCGGCGCTAAACTGGTGCTCGTCGGCGACCCCGATCAGCTTCAACCGATCGAGGCCGGTGCTGCGTTCCGCGCCATCGTGGCGCGCACCGGCTATGCCGAACTCGAAACCATCTATCGCCAGCGCGAGCAATGGATGCGCGATGCCTCGCTCGATCTCGCGCGGGGCCGCGTTGCCGAGGCGCTGCAGGCCTATGGCGCGAACGGCAAGCTGGAAGCGCGCAAGTTCAAGGCGCAAGCCGTCACGGCGCTGATCGAGCACTGGAACCGCGACTACGATCCGGCGAAATCCATCCTGATCCTCGCCCATCTCCGGCGCGATGTCCGCGCCCTCAACAACATGGCGCGGGCGAAGCTGATCGAGCGCGGCCTCGTCGAGGATGGTCAGGCGTTCTGCACTGAGGACGGCCAGCGCAAGTTCTCGGCCGGCGACCAGATCGTCTTCCGGAAGAACGAGGGGTCGCTCGGCGTCAAGAACGGCATGATCGCGCGTGTCATCGAGGCGCGGTCGGGCTGGTTCGCGGCGATGATCGGCGAGGGCGAACGCCAGCGCCGCGTCGAGGTCGACCAGCGCTTCTATGCGAACGTCGACCACGGTTATGCCACCACGATCCACAAGAGCCAGGGCGCGACCGTCGACCGGGTGAAGGTGCTCGCCACGCTCTCGCTCGACCGGCATCTTGCCTATGTCGCGCTGACCCGCCATCGCGAGAATGTCGCTCTCTATTACGGGGCGATTTCCTTCGGAAAGGCCGGCGGGCTCACCAAGATCCTGTCGCAGAGCCGGGCGAAAGAAACCACCCTCGACTATGAGCGCGGCCCTTCCTATCGCGCCGCGCTGCGCTTTGCCGAAGCGCGCGGTCTCCATCTCATGCGTGTCGCCCGCACCCTCGTCGCCGACAAGGTTCGTTGGACCGTCCGGCAGAGCTCCAGGCTCGCCGATCTCGGAGCGCGGCTCCTCGCGCTCGGCGCTCGGCTTGGCCTCGGCGCAGGTCGGAAACAGACGATTCCCAACGGCACAAAGGAGGCAAAGCCGATGGTCGCCGGCATCACCACCTTCGCCAAATCGATCGACCAGGTTGTCGAGGACAAGCTCGCCGCCGATCCCGCCTTGAAGAAGCAATGGGAGGAGATATCGACCCGCTTCCGCTTCGTCTTCGCCGATCCCGAAGCCTCGTTCCGCAAGGTCGATATCGACAGCATGCTGAAGGACAAGGCGACTGCGCAATCCACCCTGTCGAAACTCGCGGAGAAGCCCGACAGCTTCGGTGCGCTGAAGGGCAAAACCGGCCTTCTGGCCAGCCGTGCCGACAAGCAGGACAGGCAGCGGGCGGACCTCAACGTGCCGGCGCTCGCCCGTGATCTTGAGCGGTTCTTGCGGCTGCGCTCGGAGGCGGAACATCGCTACGAGGCGGAGGAGCGCGCCGCCCGGCTGAAGGTCGCTGTCGACATTCCGGCGCTGTCGCCGTCGGCGAAGCAGACACTCGAGCGCATCCGCGACGCCATCGATCGGAACGACCTGCCCTCTGCCCTGGAGTTCGCGCTCGAGGACAAGATGATCGAGGCGGAGCTGGAAGGTTTTGCGCGTGCCGTGTCTGAGCGGTTCGGCGAGCGCGCCTTCGTCGGCCTCTCGGCCAAGGATGCCGACGGCAAGGTTTTCGAGGCGATTTCCGGCGGGACGAACGCCGCGCAGAAGAAGGAGCTCAAAGCCGCCTGGCCCGATCTGAGAACCGCGCAGCAGCTCGCGGCCCAGCAGCGAACCGCGGAGGCGCAGAAAGAAGCCGACATCCTTCGGCAGGCGCGGCGTCCGGGGTTGTCGCTGTGATGACCTCGACCGCCGAGCGGCGATCGGAGCCGTCAGGGTCGGATGCAGCGACCAGAAGGAAAGGCTGTGTTCAGCGTCGGCGAGCATCCGCGATCATGGCGGCCGGCGGCGTGGCGATGATTGCGATCGCCGGCATCGCCTGGCTCGGCGGCTTGCGCCTCAACCTGACGCCAAGCGAGCCGTTCGGGCTGTGGCAGATCGTGCCGATCGATCGGCAAGTCGTCGCCGGCGATCTCGTGTTCGTCTGTCCGCCGCCTGGGCCGGTTTCCGTCTTCGGCCTCGAGCGCGGATACTTTCGGCGGGGGCCATGCTCCGGCGGCGCCGCGCCGCTCATCAAGACTGTCGGTGGGCTCTCGGGTGCGCGCATCGACATCGGCGCCGTGGTCATGATCGACGGCGTGCTTCTGCCCCGATTGCGCCTCAGCCCCGTCGACGGTCAGGGACGACCGCTTCCGCCTTGGGCGGGGTGCGTCGTTCCGCCCGGCAATTTCTTCCTTCACTCCACTTTCGCAGGTTCCTATGACTCGAGGTATTTTGGGCCGGTTCCGGAGGCCGGTCTCCTCGGCCTGGCGCGGCCGGTCCTCACTTTCGATCCCTGATCGCCGGCGCGCGCTCCTTCTCGCCGTCGCGGCGGTCCTCGTCGGCTGGATCGGTTGGAGCGGGGATGTCCTCGCATTGCCGCTCGCGATGCTGTTTCCAGCGCTCCGGGCGTGGTCGCAGGATCGTGCCGCGTCGGTGGCGATGGGATATTTCCTGGCGGCTTCGCGTCGCTTGCGCCAGGGCGTTGCGAGCTTCTTCGGTGCGTCGGTCTGGGCCGGCATCTTGCTGTGGGGCGCCGCGTCCGTCTGCTTCGTCGCGGTCCATGCCGTCCTATGGAGTCCCCGGCCGGGAAGCCAGAAGGCGTTCTGCTATCTGATCACGGCCGTGCTGATGGCGGTTCCGCCCTTCGGCATCGTCGGATGGGCGCATCCGATCAGGGCGGCCGGCGTGTTGTTTCCCGGATGGGGATGGTGGGGGCTTGCGGCGACCGCAACTGGCCTGCTCGTCATGACGACGAAGGCTTGGCCAGTGGCCGCCATTGCCCTGGCCGATGCTTGGGCCCGGCTGTTCGGTCTTCCCCGCGTCACCGTCTTCAACCTCTGAACAGGAATTCGCCCATGGCCGTTGATGCCGATCTCATCCAGAAATGTGCCGATCCCCCCCTGAAACCCGCCATCGTCGAGAAATTCTTGCATGCCGCGGGAGCGCCCGATCCGCTTGCCGTGTTGGTACGCAGCGGCGATCGCATCATCCTGCTGCCGCCGGTCAAAACCCCGGAGGAGGCGCTCGAACTCGCCCGCAGCCATATCGGTCGAGCCGCCGTGCGCGTCGGCATCACGCAGTATCCGGCCGGTCTCGGCGCGAAGGATCCGTCGGAGATGTCGCCGGATCTGCTCGACGCTTGCAAGAACATCCGCGCGGGCACGGCCCTCTTCGGCAAGGTCTGGCGGATCGTCTGGAAATGGTATGGCAATCCGACCGACGATAGCGTCATGTCACAGATGTTCGACGACGCGGTCGAGGCCTGGACGCGCGGGCAATTTGAGGGGACGGCGGTGTTTACCGCTCCCGTCCTGGCGGACCGAAGCCGCCGGAGCCGAAGCGGGAGGAGGCGTCTCAGCCGGCTGCGGCGGCACCATCACCGTCACCGCAGGAGCCGGCGCCCGGCGATCCCCACAAATCGGGCATCCGTATTGATCTGTCCGGCATCGGCCGGCGCGCTCCGTGAATGCAGTAGGACTCTGCGTATCCAGCGGAGACTATGCTGCCGCGATGTCTGTCAGGCTGAAATCATTGCCCTTGAACAAGAGCGGCTCGCCGGTGGCCTTCGCCAGAGCGTGGGAAAAGTAATCGTCATAGTTCAGGCCGGCTCTGTGCCGCCCTTTCCCGAAATCGAGGAAGGCCTGTCGGGCAAGTTCGCCGTGCTCGAGCGTCACCGGCTCGACCGTGATGCCGGCTCGGCGGTAGAAGGCCTCGGCCTGCCGCATTCCTTCCGGGCCGAGCTGGTTCTCGATCACCATCGACAGCCCGACATGGTTCGCCACGCTGATGCGGCAGGCGTCGGCATCGTGAATGAGACGGGCGAAGGCTTCCGCTTCAGGTTCGCGGTAGAGGATTGCCACCATGGCCGAGGTGTCGATGATCATTTCGGCAGAGCTGCCTGGCGCTCGCAATTGTGCCGGGCGCCGGGCGCGCCGTCGCGGTCGAAAGCCCTTGTTGGCCTCGATCATGCCGGCCGCGACCCATCGCAAGGCCATACCGGCATTCCGGCAGCGTTCGGCGTTGCGCGTGACGCGGCGAATGGTGCCCATCATGTTCTCGGCGATGTTGGTCCAGGCGAGCGATCGCCGAAGCTCCTTCGGCCGCTTCAACCGGACGACAGTCAGGATTTCGTCGAGGCCTTCGAGGATGCTGGCCGCTACGCCGGGGCATTGCTGGTCGAGTCGACGCGCGAGATTGCGGATCAATTTTTCAGCCTTGTCGGCGTCATCGAGCTCCCAGGCCTGGCGCAGCACCCGATCTTTCGGCAGGCGTTCCATGAT
>NZ_AUGA01000092.1:0-15506 GCF_000426785.1 Bradyrhizobium sp. th-b2 | reverse complement strand
CGGCAACGGCCAGTTCAGTCCGGCAGCCCCGGCTCGGCGCAGATAGCTGTGCACGGCTCCGTTGCTGATGCCCAGGGTGCGCGCGATGGCTCGCTCCGGCAAGCCTTGAACATGTTTTAAGCGGAGAACCTCTTTGATCCGGCGCATCGACAATCTCTGGGTGGGCATCGGCCTTCCTCGTTCACTGACGAGGCAGTTCCTAAGCCGGTTGAGTTGTCGGCCGAAGCGGGCTGAGCCGCTGAAAAGCTGCTCACGATCCCGCGAAATCCGTGCTCACGATCGTCTGAAATCTCTGCTCACGATCCCCTGAAATCCGTGCTCACGATCCCGCGAAACATGCAAGCTGTGCAGAACACCCTGAGGCTGGTCGTCCGAGGTGAGCATTCAACTCTCGCGGATGCCGCCTGGCACGTTCAAAACAAGATGCGACACACTGGGCGGCGCCTAGCGCAACGGTCCGTCGGAAGCACACTCCTCGTAAAGGGCCTCCAGTTCGATCACGCCATTATCGTTGCGCCTGAAAAGCTTAGCCGCAACGACCTGTACGTGGCGCTCACGAGAGCTTCCCGGACGATCACCATCGTTTCAACAACGCCGATATTATACGCAAAAATGGCCTCCCCGCGGGGGTCAAAGGCCAGAACCGCCGAAGAATGAAATATCGACCCCGCCACTGGCAGAACCCTAGGCCGGCGCCCCCTCACGCAAACTCTCCGCACGACGCCGCGCAGCTGCCAGGAGATTCGGCAAGTAGTCCTGCGTGATGTTCCAGATCAGCTCGGGATCGACGTCGCTGTACTCGTGACGCAGACAATTCCCCAAGGTTTCGATCTTGCGCCACGCAACATCGGGCACATCGTCTTTGACCTCGGAGCGGGAGGGTTTTTGCGGCTTCCGAGATAATGAGCAGTTCATGCTCTACGGCACGCTGTAGCAACCAAGACTCCTGAAAGCTTGCGCTCGATACACCAGAGAGCGCTCGGCAGATGGCCTCGGCTTCATCTACAATGTGCAGAAGGCGGATAACAGGGGTCTTGCTGGGTGCCGTTAGAAGACGCGGATGGCTTCCCGCTCGACCTCTTCACGGATGAACTTCGAAACTCGGGTACGCGTTCCATAATCGACATTGGCCGGCAGCGCGGATTTCAAACACCATAGGCACCAATGAATGCATCGTGATCCAGTTCCGCACCCGGCACCCTATCGATGAACACATCGACGTCGGAATCGGACCATGCCTCGTTTCGGGCGCAGGAACCGAACAGATAGAGTCCGCCCACGCCAAAAGCCCGCATCTGGGTTCTACAGCCTTCAGGCGCGAAATGACTTCTGTCGTCTGCATGCGCTTACCATACCACAGCTGCATGGATGCCGGCAAAAGCGTCTGCTGACATCTCTCGCAGGAAAAGGATACGCTCCTGGTCGGCCTCGGCGCAGACGGTTATGTACATCGCGCCAGCATGAACCAGCGGATAAAGGAGCCACTTGCAAGACGATCCCATCGAACGCGAGGAAGAAAGCGTATATTATTCACTGCCTGAGGAGGCTCTTCAGCACCTTCCCGAGGAGTGGCGGAACCATATCCAAGCGATAGCGGACAACGGATGCGCTATCCTTGAATCTGTCGACAAGGAATTGTCGCAGCTCGTCAAAATCTCGAACTCGTTCACCGCGCTGGTGGCATTGAAGTACACGGCAAAACGCCTGTCAGAATACAAGTTTGCCGCGGACATGGATGCTATTCTGGAACTCGATATGCTCACGACGGCATTTGTCGTGACCTATGTTCGTCTGCATCAAGGCGGCAGCGGCAGCGGCTTCTCGCGCGCTATCCTCCCCCAGAAACTCCGCAGGGTGCATGATCAGATCGTCGAGATGAGAAACAAGAGATACGCTCATAACGACGATCATCACTCCCTCTCGAACGCGATGGAGGTCGGATTTGAGGACAACCGCTTTCTCCTTAAATTCGATCTTTCGCTCGAATACCAAATTGGGGGAGCAACAGAGTGGCACGACTTGACCAAATTTCTCGACGTAATGACCGTCGAAAAGATGGAAAAGCTGCTAGCCAGGCTCAAGGCAAAAACCGGCCACGACTGGGTTTGGCCGAAAGCTCCCGCGCCAGACTGAGCGGCTGGCCCGCATGCTTGATCTGGGTGCCGGCCTATCTCACGGCGCGGCTCGCACATACTGCACTGTCAATGCCTCATGCGTCCTCCCATCATCCCAACTCATCGTGAGCCAGCAGGTCGAGGTCGGGTACGATATGATGATTCTTCCTGGCCGATACTTTGCCCCATGTAAGAAGGGATATTTGTTGACATCAAGTGGTTCGAGCAACAGCACGAAGCCAAGGCCCAGGATTTTCAGCGCTAGTGCTTCGATATCTTCTTGAGCGTTCGTGAGCGGCTGCAACTGGAAGCGCGGATGATTGGACATCTGGTCGCCCGCGTTCATGGTGCAATAGAGTCCGGCACCCTCCGGCCAATGGCGCGGGTCGTCGAGCATGTCGAGTATCGCGGAGTCCTGCGAGAACGCTCCGGAGAGGGGTGTCCGCCCCCTTGCGAGATTCTTTGAGACCGCGGCGGCCTTCGCGGTCTTCAGGAGCCACCGCTCAACGTCATGCCCCGAGACAAGGGCGTGCCGCATCCCCTCATCGCGCTCGAGATAGGATTTAAGCGACGCAAAGAAATATTGCGCCGCGTCGTCCAGCGGATGCAGCGTGCTATTGTGCTTGGTGCATAAGCAGTTCGTACGCAGGCTTTGGGGCGCTAGACTCTTCCTTTCGTCCGGCGCAAGCCAAGGCAAACCTCCAATCGAGAACTCGCCATCGCCCATCAGAACCCTTATTACCGACTCTGAGATAATGTGTTCGCCGGAGATGGGGGCAACGCAAGACCCCAATTCCTTCATGTAGCACTTGGGCACGCTTGACGAACGTGGAAGGGTCTTCAGCCCGAGAGTGGCGGCGGGCTTGTGCCACTCCTTGCCATTGAAACAACAAAAGCGTGCGGCCTTCTTCGAGCCACACGGACAGGGGCCGTTTAGAACCGCCTCTCGTTTGCGCTTCGCCTCGCCCATCGTCCAGCCCCTGGATCGTTCCAGGCCTAGCGATAGCCCCTCTTGAGCTTTTTAGTCCAGTTCGAGGCTAGCGGTGTCGGCTGCGCCCTGACTCTGATACGTTTCGATACGAACCGTGCCAGCACGGCCGATGCGACCCCATTGCCGGAAGAGCGAGCATTCACCGAATATAGCAAAGACGGGGCTAGTCGGCCTTCTGATCGGCTTGGGGCGCTGGTTCGCGAAGCACGATCTTCGCCGGAGACCGCCAAGTCAGGTGCAACGAAGATGTTAATTCCCCTGCCATCATTGATGCTTTTTGCCAGCAGCACTCGGAACTGACGAGCTTTTCTTAATTTCCTTATCAGTCTGGAGACTGACTCCGTTTACGACCAACCTTATCAGTCGAAACTCGCTGCGCGGCCCGAGGAGACGCCAGTCATTCACGCCGCTAGATCGGCATAGCCGGTCTATGGATCGACCGAAAAGCCCAATGGGTCACACGGCCCGCCAGGATTGAAGTTTAGGCCTAACCATTACCTGAGCAGACTGCCCCAGCCGTGTCGAAGTCGCGGCTCAGGCCTGTCTCGCGCTCCCCATGGCACAACCGCGACCAAAGTCTATGCACCGATTTCGTGGATAACGGAACATAGAGGTTACAACTCTATGCGAGTTTTGTAAGTTATCTCCATTTTTGGTTGAGTCGCCCAAGACTTGTCTTTTTCTTAGAGGCATTCGCTTTCCGATGATCCTCGCCGATAACGAAACTCGCGTCGACCTCTTAAACAACGAAGCGATCGCTTCGACGATCGTCGCCACGTTGCGCGACCACCCAGAGCAGCCGCTCACGATCGGCGTGCATGGCGATTGGGGTGCGGGCAAGTCGAGCGTCCTCGAGATGATCGAAGACCAGTTCGGGAGCAATGCTGGCGTTCTCTGCCTCAAGTTCAACGGATGGCGCTTCCAAGGTTTCGAGGACGCCAAGATCGCGCTGATCGAGGGTATCGTGACAGGGCTCATCGAGAAGCGCCCTGCTCTTACCAAGGCAACGGCAGCGGTCAAGGATGCGCTGAAGAGGATCGATTGGCTGAAGGTCGCAAAGCATGCGGGCGGACTCGCGCTAACAGCCTTCACCGGCATTCCGACACCGGATCAGCTGCATACGATTGTGGGTGGCCTCGAGAGCTTGCTCGCGGATCCCACGAAGCTTGCGACTAAGGAAAACATCACCGCCGCTATCGACGGCCTGAAATCGGTGATCAAGCCCGATGCCGAGGCAAAACACGTCCCGGAAGAGATCGCGGAGTTTCGGAAGGCGTTCGATCAGCTGCTCAAGGATGCAGGAGTGAAGCAGCTCGTGGTTCTGGTCGACGATCTCGATCGCTGCCTGCCAGACACCGCGATCGAGACGCTTGAAGCGATCCGGCTGTTCGTGTTCACGTCCGGCACCGCCTTCGTGGTCGCGGCCGACGAGGCAATGATCGAGTATGCCGTCCGCAAGCATTTTCCTGATCTTCCGGACACAACAGGTCCGCGTGACTACGCTCGCAATTATCTAGAAAAGCTCATCCAGGTCCCATTTCGTATCCCAGCACTTGGTGAGACTGAGACCCGCATCTACGTCACGCTGCTGCTAGTCGGCGCCGAGATCGGCGTGACCGATGTGGGCTACGACAAATTGATCGCTGTGGCGCGCGAGCGCTTGAGGAGGCCATGGGAAAGCGGAGCGCTCGATTTCCCGACCATCAAGGAAGCTTTGGGCGATAAGGCACCGTCGGCCCAAAACGCCTTGCTGCTCAGCGATCAAATCGGACCGATCCTCGCCAGCGGTGCAAAGGGCAATCCGCGCCAGATCAAGCGTTTCCTCAATTCGTTACTGCTACGGCAACGCACGGCGGAAGCGCGGGGGTTCGGGGCTGATGTCCATCTACCGGTACTCGCGAAGCTGATGCTAGCCGAGCGTTTCATCCCACGTTTGTTCGATCAGATCGCCTATGCCGCGGCCGCCGACACGAAAGGCTACTGCGCCGATCTTACGACACTGGAGAGGGAGACGGCGGATCCGCAGGTGCAAGCAGCCGCCCTGTCCAAGCCCGCAGCGAAAGATGGGAACGCAGCCAAGCCGGCTAAGGAGGATGAGGCGACCTCCGCCGATCCGCCCGAGAGCGCGCTCCTGGCCGAGTGGCTGGCCTCCCCGCAAATCCGTGCCTGGGCGCGGGTTCAACCTTCCTTGGCGGATGTGGATCTCAGGCCATACCTCTTCGTCACAAAGGACCGGAAGGACTATTTCGGGGCATCGTCGGCGTTGGGACATCTGACCGGGGTGGTCGAGAAGCTGCTTGGCGCCAAGCTCGCAGTTCAAGGACTCGATCCCGAGCTGCGAGGCCTCAAGCCCGTGGAAGCCGCACAGGTGTTCGAGGCGGTGCGCGCGCGCGTCATGGGGAGCGATTCATTCCAGACCATACCGCCGGGCATCGACGGCGTCACCGTCTTGGTGAAGACCCATCCGGTACTGCAGACCAACCTGCTCGATCTGCTTGATGCGTTACCAGCCGATCGGTGCGGTGCCTGGCCCGTGAGCGGATGGAATGGCGTGATCACCGAGCCCGCCAACCTCACGCGATTGAACGGGATCATCGAACGGTGGGAGGAGAGCGGCAGCAAGCCCTTGAAGGCGGCGGCCGCGGCATCCCGCAAGGTCAAGCCCCGGGGAGGCTGATGGGGACGTCCGGATCTTACGGTGGTGCCGGTAATCGCTCGCCACTGATACCGAGCTTTCTCAACGACCCAGCTCCAGCATCGGCACCGATGCTGCCGGGGCCGTCAACACCGCCTGCCCCCGGTCCAACGGGGCCGGGTCCTACAGCACCGGGCAACCCAACTCCCGCGCCGCCGTCACCAAGACCGGCGACCACCCCCTCATCGCCGGGATCAAGCTCGCCACCCGTGCAAGCCCCTCTTCCCAACAGGTTCACGTCGCCACGGACCAATTTCTCGCGGTTCGCGCGCTCGGGCGGCAGCGACCGTGCTTCGTTGGGTCGCGCTCTCGCGGGATATGTTTCGACGGCGGCGGGTGGCTCGCGCCAAGCGACCCGCCGGATGGGAGCTTCGCGCGGCGCTGGCGCGCGTCTCTATTCCTTTCTGGCCGATGCGCAGGCGCGGGGGCCGACCGAGGCCTTACGCGCTCTTAACCTCCAAGCGCTGTCGGGCCGCCCCTTGCAAGAGGTGTTCCTCGGCATCGCCGAATATGTATGCCCGATAGGCGGCACAGTGGATGAGGGTATCGCACGGGATGCGTTCGTCGAAACGATCGCGGACCTCGCCGATCAAGGCATCGTCGACTTTGACACGATGACGCCGGCGCAGATGCAGACCACGTTCGAGATGTTCGTGACCAACACGATCGAGGCGCGCATCTACAACGATATCGGCAGCAACGGCATCGCCCTACCTTCGGACGTTGCCGCTGTCGAGCGCGTGCAGGATCAGCTGCATGACTTCATCAGCCGCGCGGTCGGCGACGCCTTGGCGGATACGGCCAATGCGGCGAGTCCCCTCACCCAACAAGATGCGCTTCGCCATGTCGACACGGTTTATGAGGCCGCGTTCGATATGCTGCAAACGCTCGCCGAGGGAGAGAGCGAGACATGACGCGTCACCTGATCCAGGCTTATTTCGGCAAGCGTGACCGTGCCACTCTCGCGCCCGCTGATACGGGAGAAAAAGCGACGGCTTTTGATATCGTGGCTTACGACAAGGTTCTCGATTTCGGCATTGGAGCAGCGCTCACAGATCTCAAAGCAAAGAAAGTGTTTCCGAGTGAGATCGCGCTCGATCTCGCGGTGACGGCCGCGCATGTTCATGCAGCAGACACGCGCATTTCACGGGCAACGGAATCCGAGGATGCCTGGACGCGCCAGCTTCGCGTCGTGGTCCCCGTCAGCAATGTCGAACGCTGGACGACGGCCATTCCGGTGCTCGAACGCATGCTGAACTTTCTCACCGGCGATCGGTGGACGGTCCAGTTCCGACCGCGGCCTGCAGCCTATGCTCAGATCGTGCCGCAAGCCGATCTGATTGTCCCGCCCTATACGAATGTAAGCCTGTTTTCCGGAGGTCTCGACAGCTTCATCGGCGCCATCGACCAACTCGAGGGCGGCGAGATTCCATTTTTTGTAAGTCATGCCGGCGAGCCGGCCGTCAGCAAGGCCCAGCATGCCTGTTTCGATGCCCTCAAGTCGCAATATGCTAAAATCCCATTCGATCGTTTACGCACCTGGCTGGCGTTCCCCAAGAAGTTCGTCCGCCACGTAGGATCCGAAGACAGCACGCGGGGCCGCTCGTTCCTCTTCTTCGCGCTCGGTGTCTTTGCGGGTACCGGTCTCAGACAGGCGTTCGTCTTACGCGCACCGGAAAATGGTCTGATCGCGCTCAATGTACCGCTGGACGCGTTGCGCCTCGGGGCCTTGAGCACGCGAACCACGCACCCCTTCTATATCGCGCGCTGGAACGAGCTGCTCGAAGTCCTGGGCATTCCCGGCCGCGTCGAGAACCCCTATTGGAACCAGACCAAGGGCGAGATGGTCGCAGATTGCGCTAACCGCATGTTCCTCAAACGGCTGGTCCCGACCACTCTCTCCTGCTCATCTCCGACCAAAGGTCGCTGGCAGGGTCTCGGAACGCAGCATTGCGGTTTTTGTCTACCTTGCTTGATCCGCAGGGCATCGCTGTCTTCGATCAGGGACGCTACGACTTACACGGTCCCAAACCTGCGTGCCCAGGCCTGGGATCCACGCACAGCAACCGGCGAGCAGATCCGCTCTTTTCAGTATGCTTTGCAGCGGCTGCAGGAGCGTCCGGGGATCGAGAAGATGCTTATTCACAAACCCGGGCCCTTGACCGATAATCCGGCTGCGCTCGATGAGCTGGCCGCAGTCTACAAACGAGGTTTGGAGGAGGTCGGAGCTTTGCTCAAGGGCGTGAGAACCCGTCCCTCATGAGGCTTTCGTGACGTCCAAGCGCTTGGTCGACTTTCATTGCCACCTCGATCTCTATCCCGACCACGAGGAGCTGGTGAGAGAATGCGACCGCCTCGAGGTCTTCACGCTCGCGGTCACAACGACACCACGCGCCTGGCGGCGCAATCACGAGCTCGCATCGAAGACGCGCTACGTACGGGCCGCACTTGGGCTACATCCACAACTTGTTGCGATGTGCAGCGCGGAGATCGCTCTTTGGGAGGAGCTTCTGCCCAACTCTCGCTATGTGGGTGAGGTAGGGCTCGATGCGGGTCCGCGTTTCTATCGTTCCCTAGACCAACAAAAGCAGGTATTCGAGCATATCTTGCGCAAATGTGCTGCTGCCGGTGGTAAGATTCTAACTATCCACAGCGTGCGGGCGGCAACTCCCGTACTCGATATGCTGGAGGAGCACCTTCCACAAAGCCGCGGCGTCTCGGTGTTACATTGGTTCACGGGCACCAAGGCGGAAGCTAAGCGTGCGGTCGAGCTTGGATGTTATTTTTCCATCAACATCGAGATGCTCCGGAATGAGCGACACACTGCGCTGATCATGGGACTTCCTCAGGATCGTCTTTTGACAGAGACCGACGGCCCGTTCGTGAAGGGCGCAGAAGGAACGATGCGGCCGCGCGACGTCACGCTTACATTGGGATCTCTTGCGAGGCTCCTTGGCCTCGAAGCAGACGATCTCGCGACCAAGATCCAGGGTAACCTCAGACAGCTCGTGTCAGCGTGAGGAGTGCTTCAGCCATGATGCGCTGCCGCCGCAGCACACCTCCACGCGACTGATAAGCTTTCTCTCAAAACCTTATCAGTCGAAATCAGCAGCGGACCACCAGTGGGTCGGCATGACGACGCGGCCTCGCTCATCGAACTGATAAGCTTAAATTTTGTTGCGTTGAACGGCTGATCGCTTAGAATCTCGTTCAGTCGGTTTGATGAGATGGCAGGCAAGCAAGCCAAAATCCTTTCTGCTCAAGCGGCGCGAGACTTAGTTCTTTTCGCCGAAACGACGAGACGCCCGGATAGAAATCGCGTTATCGTCTTGTTGTCGCTAAAGGCCGGGTTACGGGCGGCCGAGATCGCGAAACTCACTTGGGATATGGTCGAGACAGCCGACGGCGATATCGGCACAACGATTGAGCTTCGAGACGCTGTCGCGAAGAAACGACGCGGCCGCCGCGTCCCGATCCAAAGCGAATTACGCCGCGCGCTGATTGTTTGGCGCAAGAAATCTCAGGGTGAAGGGCCAGTCATTCGCTCTGAGCGTGGCGGCCCAATGACACCGTTGAGCATCGTTGTCTGGTTTAACCGGGTCTTCCGCGCGACCGGATTAGATGGATGCTCCTCCCATTCGGGACGCCGAACCTTCATTACTCGCGCAGCCCGGCTGGTTCACGAGGCCGGCGGATCACTCAGGGATGTCCAACTCCTCGCAGGCCATTCCTCTATCCAGACAACTCAGCGATATATCGACGGCGACAGTGATGCGCAGAGGAGGTTGGTATCGCTAATCTGAGAAAATTGGCGAAACCCTTGATCGCGAGTCCGTCCGTGGAAGAGCCCATCGCTTTCGCGACAACTCTCATCGAGGCGATCGCTCGAGAAACGGCCAGATCGTCGAGAACAGGCCAGGCGGCCGTCGCCTCTCCCTCCTCCGAGTTACGGGAGGCTATTCGATCCAAGGACACACCGGCGCTGTTCGATTGGATGATCGAAACTTTCAACTTCCAGGGTATTTCTGACGAGGTGGCAGCATCGTATCTAGAGGCCCACGGCGGCGTGACGTGGCAACAGATCAAGGCCGAGATTGGTCACGCTCTCTGCCCTCTCTTGCCCAGCTATTGGACTTACGAGAGCTGCCGATACGACAAGACCCGGAGAACGTGCCGTCATCGTCGCCATTTTCGGCGCTGTCCCGTCCCATCCCATCCCTTGAGAAATGGCCGCCTCAACCAAACCGCATTCAGCTTTTTTCTATTCGTTAGAGATGTAGCTGGATCCGACCTCTTCGGGTGGCTGGACGATCAGCTCGCGACCGCGGCCGACCACAATCTGGCTGCGCAGGAAGCCGTGGTGGGACCAATGCGTCACATCTTCGGCGTATCGGACAAGGTCCTCACCATGACCCTGTCATCGGTGCTGATGGCCGATCGGAAATCCCGACCCGACTGGTTTGACGTAGGCAGCCAGATGATCGTCGTCGACCGGCTCGTCCACAATCTCCTTGTCCGCACCGGGATCCTAGCCGGGTTTGACGCGACCCACGCCTACGGCCAACGCTGCTACGGCAAAAACGGCTGCGCCGACATCTTGCGGCGCGTGTCAGCCGAGATCGACGCGCGGCAATTTGATGCCAGCTTTCCCGATAATTTTCCGCGCTATATTCAACATGCGCTTTGGCAATACTGCGCTGCCGACGGCTTAAACGTCTGTAACGGCAATAATATTGATGATCGCAAGTCGTGCGAACAAATATCATGTATAGTTTACAGTATTTGTGGCCGAAATGCCTTGAAAATCAAGTAATTATTGCACTAAAGAAAATATAATTCTTCGATATAAGGCATTGAAATAATTGATCTTTTTGACATTTCCGGCGAATATACACCGCCAATGAAGAAAAAGTACTCGCTCATCCGACAAATCAAACAAAGTGAAATCGATCAAATTCGAGCGCAGCTCGACCAAGTACGAAAGGTCGCCAAGAAAGTGGCGCGGAGCGAAAAGCGGTTCGCCGACTATCGCTACCTTCGGGCTGTTTATCGTACCCTCCACACCCTGGGCGACGCCAACCTGTTGCCAATTCTGGCCAGGGCCGTTCGCCAGGAATACAGCATCCCGAAACGCGCTGGCACTCACGCGCTACGGACGATCATCGACGCCACCGCGACTACCGCTTCTGATCTTCGCACCCGCAGTCGATGGGCTCGCGCGCTGGAATGGGCGCTTGATGCCGAAGTGCGCCCAAAACATCTCATCTGGTTTCTAAAGGCAAATAGCGGGATTGCGGGCTGCGCCCGTTTGGCCAACCGAGGTCTCCCCCGTTACAGGCGGCAGCGAGAAGACCTGGAAGACGACGATACGCTGGAACCAAACGGGACTGACAGATTCGGGCTCTATAAGGAACGCTTCCCCCAAAGGCCGCGGCCTCCGATTTGGTGACCGCAGGCAGTTCGCCTCAAGTGATGGCGTTATCGCGCCGACGACCGAGCTAGGCTAGTTCTCTTAAAGAGAACTCACTGCCCCCACCCGGCTATCAGTGAAACCGCAATGATTTGCAGGGACTGACTTTCCCGTGCACTGCAGGTTGACGCCGTTCCGATACGGCTCAGGCCGGTTCTCTTTAAGAGCAACTCATGGATCCCCCCACGCCAGTTCAGATTGGGATTTGGGCAGGATTAAAATGTCGTCCCAGTCCACATGACCGTTCTTCAAAGCCTTCATCGAATAATCGGCCATCGAACCATATTCGATGCGAGTCGGCTCGATACGCTCTAAACGTCTCTCGGCCGGGCAAAAGAGATGCCGCAATCGTTCGAAATCAGTCTCCGGGTCGAACTTGCCACGGCTGAAGGAAGATAGCACCAAAACCCCGTTGAAGTGCCATCCGCTGTTGGCAACGACGAGTCGGCGGGTGACTTTGTCGCGCTTTGGAACGGGCAGATCAGGGCAACCGACCAAGATGGGCATCTGCCGCTCAGCAAAAAACGAATGTGGCCTCCTGACCTCCCGGGTCAACAGAATCGCATAGACCCGTTCGACTTCATCGCGCATGATTGCCTTGATCGCGGTTTCCTTCGAAGGGAGTTGCTTGAACATGAAGTTCAGATGCCAGTTTCGTTCGTGAAACCGGCCTTTACGAACTATCCAATTATGAAAAGCTTCGATCTCTGACTGCAGCAGGCTACGTTCTAGGCTATCGTTTTGCATCGCTGAACCTCATGATGAGAGTGGACAGCGTTCATTTACAACTCTCGTTCAGAGCAGATACGCTGCTGCTGCTGCTGCTGTTGTTGTCCTGAGTCAGCGTGTGTGTAGTAGATGTATTGATCTGATGATGATGATGATGATCGTGATTGTGATCATGTAAGAGAAGTAGACACAGCTCTTCCATATGAAGTTCAGAAAACTCCATTGAAGACGCTATATCGGCGAGGCTACGATTATGGCCAATCCACCCATCATAGTTATCGCTTGCAATTTTATATGAGTTCGATTCCCGACAGAATGATACCCTGCGCTGAGGATCGAATCGTTGGTGCGGCACCTAAGTCCTTTTCAGAGACCGACTTGCATTTACAACTAAATTAGGCTGCCGTGAGTAAGCGGTTCTCCTCTTGTTAAGATCCGAGCAGTCCCGCGGCGTTCACTATCGATTTGCGGCTCTGATGAAGATGTAAACCGACGTGGCTCGACTTTGAGATTAGAGCGGAGAAGCATAAAACCGTAAAAAGGGTACTGTTCGCAGGTTCTCGCGTCTGGGTCGCCCGGCGGATGGCAGAGATCGATCTGCGGGAGCGAGGCCCGGCATATTGCCGGGCCTCGCCTTCACCTTGGCCTTTCATGAGTTTTTGGATTCCACGGGCCCCGTGCAGCTCTTGCGTCTCGCCTCGGCTTCACACTCCGAGATGTTGGTCACACTCTCTCTATTCGTTCGAGACGACGAATGGCCCTCGAGTGGAGCAAGCCCGGCCGGAGCTAAGGGTCGTAAAAGGGTGCGCGCAATCCGCACCCTTGCAGATTCACATGCACTTTTTTACGAACAGTTTTTGTACGGCCTTCCGCTGTAGCAGGTACAGTTTGCGAAACGACGACCGGCTCCATTCTTTCTCAAGACGCTCCAACGGCACTGTTACAAAAACCGAAGGTTTAGCTTTTCGTTGCTGTTCGCTCGACTTCGTATCTTCGATCGAGCTTCTGCCGCCGCTTCTCAGCTTTTTCAGATATTTCAGCTGTTTCTTCTCAGCTTCGATATCGGCTACCGAGTTAATGATACTCAGCTTGTTCAGCTCTCCATACTTGCGAATGCACTTTTTGACCGCATTGGGCAAGGCGGCGTGCCGCTGAGCGTCGGCAACCCGTTTTCGATCGATGCGAAGCAATTTTGCGAGTTTGTTGAATCCCTTATCGTTGGGCTGCTCACCTCCGCGCGGTGCCACACGCTTAACGCCGGGCAAATTCTCCCTCTCAGTTGCATACCCTGCGATTGCTTCCGAATACTCTAGTGGCCTCAAGTTGCTCCGGTGAAGATTTTCGGACCATTGCCACGCTTTCGCCTCCAGGCGACTGATCACAATTGCGGAAGCCGTTTGATGCCCCAGATTGCGCATAGCCTGCACCCGATGCCGCCCAGCCGCCACGCCCCACTTTCCAGGCGCGTTGAGTTCGTACACATGGATCGGCTGCCGCAACCCCTGATCCTCAATCGAGGCTTCGATTTGCGAGAGCTTGACCTTGTCCAGCCGGCGCACGCCTTGCCCGAGCTCGATGTCGTCAAGCTTCACCTCTATTATTTTCGTTGAATTCGAAATTTTCGTGCCAATCGGAACATCGATCTTTGATTGCTTTGAATCGGACGAGTAGAACATCGCGTTCTCCTATGATTGCGTTCAAACGAGCAGTCGCCGCTCGAACTGCAGCCACGGTGACACAAAGCCAAGGGGGGCGTAATTGCAGCCTCGACCTTCCTTTAGGAACTTGACATATTCCTAATATTACTGATACATATAGCGACAGTGGAGAGAGTGGTGGTAGACACATTCAACACGACGACATTAAGCCGATTGGTCGCGGGGAGACCTGAAACCTTTCCACATGAATACGCAATCCGCTTTCTGCAATTTAGGACCTGGCTATTATTCCCGGGAGAGAATGAAAGCGAAATAGTCGACGCCGTCGGGAAGCTCGCAGCGGCTACCGTATTGAAGGACCACGAAGTCGAACAGCATCCGCCTCGGGTCTGGAGGCTTGGCAACCGAAAGGATCCTCGATCGAAGATTTTAGCGAACCTGCTGAAAGACGATGAATATTGCCGCGTCTACGATGTGTTCTTCGGCCGATCAGGATGGACTGACCTGCTAGACACCCTAAGCTTCAACGAGTTACATAAGATCATTCAGGATAGAAGGCCAGAATTGCACACCGTTTGCGAGATGATCGACTTTCGTTTTCGCGGGGTTGACCACGGCCAACTAACACCAAAACAAGCTGATATCACTGCGAGTGAGCTCCATGTGTTCAAGCTTACTAAACTGAGCTGGCGCACGGTTCGAAAGCGGTGGGGTAATCTCAAGGCTAGCGCGCCCTTCATCTACGCCAGTGAGAAGCTCGGATATGATTTTCTACCACCCGCGTTTGCCGACGGCGAGTTCAAGATTGACCAGACTAATCGATCAAAAATTCGAAGGTTCATGGAAGCGTCGGTGTATGTTGCAGACAAGATTGGATGGAAGCTCTTTGACGACGATGCCTGGATGAACGAATTCAAGACATTGAAGCCAAAACAACCTCAAACTCAACGGCTTGAGCCGGCCACGTTAGAAATTATGGGGGCGAACTATAGGGCCGACGTGGCCAAAATGCGGAATTCATGATTTAGCGCCTTAGTGACGGATTCCGGTTGCTCATTTTTGAGCGGGTGGCTTACCGCGCTTAGGGAGCGTGGACGACGTTCTGAGTCAGCGCTTAGCGGGATGGCGGGCATGCCGGCGAGCCAAGCTTGTGGATCGATGTCGGTCAGCGATGAGAGTGTAAATCGTCGCCGACGGGCCGAGCGTTGCTCCCGATATCGCCGGTACGAAGTCAATTGGGCGGAATCCTCTGGCTCGCGGCGAAACTAGCTGGCCCTTGGCGCAATGAGCGCGAAACACCACACCACCGCGCCGTCGCCGCGATCTGGCAGGGTGCCTTTTGAGCTTCTCATCCTCGGACCAGCGCCGTCGCCTTGCGACCCTTCGACTTGGGCACTGCGCCTATCACTGGTACGCATACGACGAAGAACGACGAAGACCGCCTGATTGACGCATGCGCGCGGGCACGGCGAGCTCTATGATGGCGTTGCGTGAAGGTTAGGCGGCCTGCTGATCGGCGGGCTTGTCGGCTTGGCGCAGGAGCTTCCATTCCCAGGGCAGCAATTCGTGCAGACGCGATGCGGGAAGATCGGCGATACGGGCGAGGACGTCGGCGAGCCAGGCTTTCGGATCGACGTCGTTGAGACGACAGGTCGTGATCATCGTCAGCATGATGGCGGCACGGTCGGCACCACGCTGGCTGCCGGCGAAGGTCCAGTTGCGCCTTCCCAAGGCGATGCCTCTCAATGCGCGCTCAGCACAATTGTTGGTCAAGCAGATCCTGCCATCGTCGAGGAAGCGGGCGAAGTCGTCCCAGCGCCTGAGCATGTAATTCATAGGCTTCAGGACC
>NZ_AUGA01000091.1:0-16292 GCF_000426785.1 Bradyrhizobium sp. th-b2 | reverse complement strand
CGACGGCGCCTCGAACATGGGCTCGTCCGAACGCTGTCGAGATGTCCTTGTTGTGCGATCAAGTTCGACCACTAGACAGATCATCGTTTGTGACGCAGTAGGACTAGCAATGGTCTTCAAATTGCTTGAGGGCGCACGGAAAAGCTGGCGACGGCTCGACGGACACAACCAGTTGCCAAAACTCGTTCTCGGTGTGACATTCAACGACGGGATCGAGGTCATCGCCAAGCCGACCGACCGTCAGCCCGCAACCGCCGCCGCCTGACCGGCCCGGTCGTCACCAAAAATTGGCGATAGCTCCGGCGTTGTCCGCCGTGTCCATCGCCTTACTCCTTGCTTGCGCGGTCTTCCGTTTAGCCCGGAGTTGCCGTCCATATGCATTCACTATACTTCCATCTGCGAACGGTATTTGCACTCAATCGTGCCGCGGGCTAGAGCCGCTCAAACAGTTAATCTTGGGCGACGGCATGCTGGAAAGCAGAGCGTTCATCCGAATGCTTATGGCGCGCTCAGCGGCATCAGAAGCGGTGGCCAAAACAGCCCGCAGCAAGTGCAGCTCTTCGGTGAGGGCCTCATTGCATTCTGGCGGATGAGGCGGGTTTAAAGCGGTATAAGGACTATTCGTCGTTATGTCTGACTTGGTTGCTTTTGCCGCGCCGGAAAGCCGACGCCGCCTCCTGCGGAGCCTGACCGAGGTTGCGTTTCTGGCTTGTGTTAAAAGCGACGTGGAGCGAGCGAGGCGGATTGCCAAGGGAATCGATGTGGTTGCCCCGGGCGGTCGGGAGGCTATCATTGCTGGCGTGCTCGTCGACCTATTGGCAAACGACGTTGAAGCAGCGCTGGAGCGCCTCGATTCTCTTGCCCGCGCGAATGATCCCTATGGAATGGCATTTCAGGCGCTTGCGCTTGGGGTTGCTGGCCGCACAAGCGAGCGGGATGCTGTGCTTCGGCGTCTTCCTCGCGGCGATCTGGCGCTGGATGGGCTTTTTGCGGTGTTAGGTGGTGCAACGAAGGTGCATACAGGAGGTTCAGTCAATGAGCGGCGTGAATGAGGTCGTGGCGCTACTTGAGGCCGTGTCGCCGGCGAGCGGGAGGCCGGCAGCATCAAGGGCGCCGATTGACTCGGTCGAGGCCTTTCGTGCGGCACTCGAGCGGCCGGTATCGTCATCACCGAATGATGATCCCGCAGCAGTCACTGCTCTTGCCCCCAGCGAGGACGGGTTGATTGGTCGCGTCCGGGTGGCTGACGATATCCTTGGTGGAATGGAGAAGCTAAGCGCATCTTTCGGCGATGCCGCGAAAGTTGCGGCTGGAGTTGTGGAAAGCTATGCTTCCGGTGAGTACAGCTCGACTGAATGGCTGAACGCGCAGTCCACCCTGTCAGCCCTGACGCTGCAATACGATATCGCGTCAAAAGTGGTTGGGAAGGCCGTACAAAGCCTTGATGCTCTCCTGAAGAGCCAGTGAATAACCGTTGTGCGAGCGTGATGTTGCTGTTGAGGTGCGCATTGATTCTTTTGGCGACGTTTGCGTTGACGGGCTGCGGAGCAAGGGTCGAGCTTTATCGCAATCTTCCGGCGCATGACGCCAACGAGATGCTTGCGTTGCTGATGCGGCACGGCATCGATGTCGAGCGGGTGGCCGAGGATAACGGTGCAGCCTCCCTGTTTGTTTCGACGAAACACGTGCCGCGCGCCATGAGTGTCCTGGATGGCGCGGGATTGCCTCGCGATCGGCTTGCCGACTTGGGCACCCTCTTCAAGAAAGAGGGTATGTTGTCATCGCCAACGGAGGAGCGTGTGCGATTTATCCATGGCACGACGCAGGAGTTGTCGGAGACGCTCTCCAGGATCGATGGAGTGTTCAGTGCCCGCGTCCATGCCGTCCTGCACGAAAATACGATCGACGATCGCGTCCCACCTGCGCCCTCAACTGCTGCTGTGTTGGTCCGCTATAAAGCTGGTACTGCCGTTGATCAGGTCGTACCGAAGATCAAGGAGTTGGTCGCAAATAGCTTGAATGGCGTATCGTACGACGGGGTCTCGGTTACGCTCGTCGAGGCAACTCAAAGCGATAGCGGCTTGCTGCCACTTGATGCGCCTCCCGGCGCGGAGGTCAGCGCTTGGCTCTATATCTTGGTCGGACTCGTGGCTGGGCTGGTGATATCGCTAATCGGCAATGCAGTTCTTGCCTTTATCGTGTGGCGGAAGCGAGTGAGCCGCACAGCAACTCCTGCCGCGCCATAGATCAATGCAAGAGAGCAATCCCGCGATGATCGCGACAGGATCGGCGGCAATTTCGGATAGCTGGCTTCACAGGCCGTGGGCCGGAGCGATGATGCGCTGCATCGCCGATCCCGCTGCTGACTTTGATGATGCTATAGCCAAGGATTGGCCGGAATGGCTGCCGCGGGAGCCTGTACGGGCAGATTCGTTCATCCGAATGAGGCTTGGAAGTCGGTTGCTTCGCGATCAAGATAGGGGGGCGTCGGCCATCATCTCCGCTGGCCATGCGCCGCGGACGCGGCTCGCGTTTTTGCCGGTACCGGACGCCGTGCGCCTCATGTGCCTTGCTGCGGCGTGGACCGGGGTGCCCAGTCTTGTCGGTCAGCTTCGCAACCCCGATGTCGTTGCAGCGCGTTCCGTCCTCGGAGAAGACGCCTTCTCGTTCGCTTTCCATGCCGCGCTGCTGCCACGACCGACCGCCAGACTGATGTCGGCTATCGGTGCTTCCAAGCTGCCGAATGGACCTGCTGAATTGCTCCACTGCGGAGCTGCAATGTTCGGCCTCGCAATGGGCTGCATCCCGGATGCACTGCAGGTGCGACTGAGATTGCGCGGCCCTGCGTCGATCTGGACGGTGGCGGCTAACGCCTGTCGCAATGACAGTGCCGGAGAGGACGCCTTTCATGCAATGCGACGGTTGGTCCGCAAAAGGATGGCCCTGTGGTCGCACTGGTTCGATTGACGTCCGAGACGATCAGTATTCTCGGACCAGGGAAAATCTTGCCGGCGGCAAGCGCGCAGGCACTCCTGCAGGCCGAGCAACTCCTATTCCAAGCGCAGCGCGATGCAGAGGCGCTTGTTGACGAAGCGCGTGTGTCCGCAAGCAGGATTGAAGCGGCCGCCACAGAAGCCGGGCTCAAGGAAGCGCAAGTGACAATTCAACAGCGCTTGGCCGCAATCGCCGTAGAGTCGCTGCGGGTCATGGAGAACAACAAGGAAAGGATCGTGGACCTCGGCCTGCAGATCGCGCGGCGGATCATCGACACGACAGCGCCGGACGAGGCCGCAGTGCAGATCGCGCTGCGAAGTCTGCGCGTCGTGGGCCACAGCCCTGTCATTCGGCTGCGAGTGGCACCGTCGCTGGTCGAGACCGTTCGGGGCCGGGTCGACGACATAGTCTCGGCGGTCACGTCACGCGCTGTCATCGAAGTTGTTTCTGATCCGCGGATCAATGATGCCGGGTGTATTCTCGAGACCGATGCCGGGCTGGTCGACGCGACGATCGAAAGTCAGCTAACGTTGATCGAAAGCGGGCTTCGCAAAAGCCTGGAGGCATCGAAGTGATCTCTGAGCCAGCCGAGCCGTCAACGGTGATAGATCCCGCAGGTTGTTCGGGTGAAAGCATCGATCGATTTTTCCACCTCGCGAGCAGAGCGGTTGAGCAAACGCCGACGATGAATGTCCGTGGTCGTGTCCTTCAAGTCGTTGGAACAATCATCCGTGCGACGGCTCCTGGGGTGCGTATCGGGGATTTGTGCAAACTCCGCGATCCCAGAAATGACCGTGAACTGACCGCCGAGGTCGTTGGTGTTCAGCGCGATGTTGCCGTTCTGACGCCGCTCGGGGAAATGCGGGGACTTTCTACCCTCACGGAGGTGATTCCGACGAGAAGGGCCCTGCTGGTGCCGGCGGGCTGGAACTTGCTCGGTCGGGTACTTGATGGCCTTGGCCGCCCGCTCGATGCAACCACTCATGGGCCCATGATCGCGGAGGCCCACGTGCCGGTTCATGGCAGCGCACCGGATCCGCTAACCCGGCGTAGCATAGATCAGGTTCTTCCGGTCGGTGTACGGGCGATCGATGCCCTGCTGACGTGCGGGGAAGGGCAACGCGTCGGTATCTTTGCCGCTGCAGGCGCCGGCAAAAGTACACTGCTGTCGATGCTCATACGGGGCGCTGAGGTTGACGTTGCGGTGATAGCGCTTATTGGCGAGCGCGGACGGGAGGTGCAAGAGTTCATCACGCAGCTCGGCTCGGGATCACGGACCAAAGCGGTTTTTGTTGTTGCGACGTCCGACCGACCGGCCATGGAGCGGGCCAAGGCCGCCTATGTGGCCACGGCAATAGCTGAATGGTTTCGCGATCAAGGCAAACGCGTACTGCTTCTCATGGATTCACTAACGCGCTTTGCGCGGGCACACAGGGAGATCGGCCTTGCAGCGGGTGAGCCGCCGACCCGGCATGGTTTCCCGCCATCCGTGTTTGCGACACTGCCCCAACTCTTGGAACGTGCGGGCAACAATGCGCGTGGGTCGATCACGGCCTTCTACACCGTGCTTGTCGAGGGGGATGACATGACTGAACCCGTCGCCGACGAAACGCGTTCGATCCTTGATGGCCACATTGTGCTCTCAAGTGCCCTGGCAATGTCGAACCACTATCCTGCCATCGACATTCTCGCGAGCGTCAGCCGCGTCATGAGCATGATCGTGGCTCCGCAGCATGAAAGCATGGCGCGGAGACTGCGGGAGTTGATGGCGAAATACCAAGAGGTTGAACTATTGATTCGCGTGGGTGAATACAAGAACGGAAGCGACGCACTCGCGGATGAGGCGATCGTCAGAAAGGACGAAATACAGAACTTCCTGCGCCAATCGACAAGCGAGCAGATCGATTTCGAAGCCACGCTCCAGGAGCTTGCAACATGCGTGGGATGATCTCGGACGCCGTGCCCCGTCTTCTGCAGCTGCGGAAATTGCGACATCATCGTCAGCAAGATATTCTCCGGGCGCGACAGCTGGCTCTTGAGAGCGCTGCCGCTGCTGTGGAGGCCGCCGCCGAAAATCACCGCGCCTGGCGGCAAAAGCGTCTTCGGCTTGAAGCTGAGCTGTATGATTCCGTGATCGGAGAAACCGTCGCTCTCGGCGCTCTTGTCGGTCTGAAGGCAAAGATAACCTCTCTGCATGATCAAGATCAGCTGCTCGAAAAGAACATTGAGAAGGCGGTCGCGCAAACCGATCAGGCCCGGCTGGCTCGCGACGAGGCGTGCAACGTCGTGCGTCAAACAGGCAAGCAATTCGATAAGTGCGACCATTTGGCGCGCGCCGTGCGCGACGCCGCGATGAAGAGGCCGGAGCAGGATTGCGAGAACGGGGCCGGTGTGAACACGTCGCAAGCCGGGTCGGCCTTGGATCTCGATGAATTTCAGGGATGCGAAGGCTCGGGAGGAGATCAGGCGAACGTCGATACGGCGTTGGATTTGGCGGGTCATGTGGGCGATCTCATCCATGGTGCATCGGATCCTGCGGTTCACGTCGATGCAGATCGTGCGGTTAAGCTGATGGGGATACGCTCGACCGATCGTCCCGCTGGCATGATCGCGTGTCGTCTAGGCCAACGACTGCGGCCTTCCGAAGGCTATCGAGAAAACAAGCGATTCGCTGTCGCGTCCCTGGGGAGTTAGCTTTGGACGCAGCTAATCGGTGGGGACGTTCAAATTTGCTAATCCGGGGGATGAAGCGGGCCGGCAGTCTGTCTCAGGGCCGGGGCGAGCCATCGTCAGCGGCGTGTCGCGCCTCTGAGCATGGACCGGCATTCTACGGGTCAAGTCGCGCTAGGTTGATCAAATGAAGGCACTCGACAAACTGCTGACCATCGCGACCGGCCGCAACGACATTGTTCTAGTGACGTTGCTGATCACGATCGTTTTCATGATGATTATTCCGCTTCCGTCAGTGCTTATGGATGTCCTGCAAGCGGTCAATCTGGGAATTGCAGCCATCCTGCTGATGGTGGCGGTCTACATCAAGTCGCCACTCGCATTCGTCTCATTTCCATCGGTACTTTTGTTGACAACGCTGTTTCGTCTGGCGCTCGGTATTGCGGCAACTCGCACCATCCTGCTTCATGCGGAAGCTGGCCAGATCATCAAGACCTTCGGTAACTTTGTCGTAGCTGGTAATCTCGTGGTAGGCGCGGTCACTTTCTTGATCATGACAATTGTGCAATTTGTCGTCATCACCAAAGGATCAGAGCGCGTTGCCGAGGTCGCTGCACGTTTTTCTCTGGATTCCATGCCGGGAAAGCAGATGAGCGTCGATGGCGACTTGCGGGCGGGCAGCATCGACCTGCGAGAGGCTCGCAGGCGACGTGTTGCCATCGAGCGCGAAAGCCAGTTGTACGGTGCCATGGACGGCGCCATGAAATTCCTCAAAGGGGATGCGATCGCAGGCCTCATCAGCATTATCGTGAACATCATTGGTGGGATCACGATTGGTTCACTCCAAAAGGGAATGGGATTGTCGGAGGCGCTTGAAGTCTATACGACCCTGACCATTGGCGATGGTCTGGTCGGTCAGATTCCGGCGCTGTTCACCTCGATCACGGCAGGATTCATCGTCACGAGAGTAAGCTCCGAAGACGACAGCGCAGATCTCGGCAATGCAATCGGTAATGAACTGAGTGCGCAACCACGTGCACTCATGGTTGGAGCATTCATGCTCGTCCTGTTCTCTCTTGTCCCCGGCTTTCCGACATTGATTTTTATTGTTTTAGCAGCAGCGGTGGGCGGAGCCGGCTGGCTGCTACAGCGTCGTGGCCAGCTGTTGCGCACTGACTCGCACGGCCAGCGACTCAGTGGGAGAGCGCTGTTGACGAGCCCAGCTGAGCCCTCTGAGACAAACAAGGCAGGCAGCAATGACGTCATGCTTACTGTGCCGCTGATGATCGACGTTGACCGGGATATCCAGGCGCTGATTCAGGCGGATGTGCTTGATAAAGCGTTGGTGGCCACGCGGCAGGCGCTGATGCTCGATCTTGGCGTTCCGATTCCAGTGATCAATGTCCGAATAAGCGATGATTGTCACAAGGGCGAATATATTGTCAGGCTAAATGAAGTTCCATACGGATCGGGACGATTGCGGCCCCAAAACGTCCTGGCGCGTGATACGCCCGAGGGCCTCGAAATGGTGGACATTCCATGTGTCGTGGAAGAGCCCTCATTCTTGCCTCAGATCGAGACCGTCTGGGTTCATGTCGAACATCTCGATTCGCTGCGAGCGGCGGGTATCCCGTATCTGGAATCAGCCCAGATTCTTTCCTGCCATGTTGGTCTAATCGTGCGTCGGAACGCCGATGAGTTCATCGGTATCCAGGAAACGAAGGCGCTTTTGAAACAGGCGGAGGTGTCCTTTCCGGAGCTCGTGAAGGAGGCCTTGCGCCTGGTCCCTCTGCAGATGATCGCGGAGGTGCTTAAACGGCTCGTTTCGGAGCAGGTTTCGCTGCGCAACATGCGCGCTATCCTCAACACCTTGGTCCAATGGGGACAGAACGAGAAGGATGCAGTCCTGCTAACCGAGTACGTGCGTGGCGCGCTCAAGAGGCAAATCTGCTTTCAACACTGTGCCGGTACGAATCTGTTGCCGGCGTACATTTTGACGGCGGATGTGGAAGACACAGTGCGCAAGTCAATTCGACAGACGTCTGCCGGACGCTATCTCGCTCTCGATCCGCAGACCAAGCAACAGATCGTTGACAGAATAAAAGATGCCGCCGACATGCTTGAAACGATGCCGTACAAGCCCGTGCTACTCACCTCGATCGATATCCGTCGATATGTCCGCAAGCTTGTCGAGGTCGATTTGTACGAGCTGCCGGTGCTCTCCTATCAGGAGCTTACTCCTGACATCTCCGTCCAGCCCTTGGCGCAAATTGCGTTGCAGTGACGAACATGCCGACGGAAAAGAATGTTCTGACCGGTGAACAGGCCAAGGTCGCCTTGCGCGTGCTGTCCGGGCCGAACCTGGGCGCGGAGACACGGCTGGGCGAGGGAACGTGGCTCATCGGTAGCCATCATACGGATGACCTCACCTTTGGCGATCCAGAACTCGTCGGGTCGCATATTCGTGTTGTTAACGAGTCGGGGAGAATCCAGATCACTGCGCTCGCACCGGGCGTGCTGATCAACGGAACGGAGTGCACAACCAACAATCCGACTTTCCTTGATCCGTTCACCCCGGTTCGTGTTGGCCGCACAATCTTTAGCCTGGGCCCGGTCGGGCTCGACTTTCCTGAGGGGGATTCCGTACTCGAGCGCCAGGGGGTGGATGCAAGCAGGCTCCCTTCAGATGCGACCGAGTCACTGGCTTTGGGCAGCCGGCGAACACGTCTCGCGGCGGGCTGGATACCGTGGCGATTGCGGCTAGGGGCAGCGGTTTGTGGCCTCCCCGTGATAATAGGTGGCGCTTGGGCAGGGATGGAGCGGCTCCACTCCCGGGCTTTTTCTACCGCTCCGGGCGCTCAGCCGATCGAATCGCAGACGGCCGATCCTCATAGCGTGGACATTGCACCCGACGTCAATATCCCGTCGACTGCCGGCAAGCCGGCGATCGACCCGGAGCCTGGAGAGAATAGCAACAAGAGCCAGTCTGGCTGGCAAGACCCCAGGCTTGCGGCTGACCTCACAGCAAAGCGACCGGCTACTGCCAAATTATCTGACGCAAGGCTCATCGACCTCGCAGCTACGATCCTACACGCGTTTGATATCGATGGTCGCGTTCGGGTTGAAGGTGCAGGCGAACTCACAGTGATAGGTTATGGTAGGAGCGATGCCAAAGTAGAAGCGGCCCTTCGTCGTCTCCAGCAGGACATCCCGGGCATCTACAAGACCCATGATGAAGTAGCAACACCAGATCGCGCACGCGCTTTTCTCCTGGGGGCTGCGTCCGCAGAACTCCGTCGGTCCATCCGCATCACCGTAAGGCCCGATGTCGTATCCGTGTCCGGAGCGCTGGCCTCGGCTACATTCGATGAGTGGAACGACGTTGCCGCCCGGTTCGAGGAAAGATTCAAGCCTTACATCCGGCTCGAGTCGCGGTGCGAGCTGATGGTATTGCCCGCGGTGCGCGGGGTGCACCTGGGCCGCACACCTTTCGTCGTGGTTGAGAACGGAGCCCAGTTGAAAGTGGGCGACACCATCGATCACATCGGCAAGATTGCGGCCATCGACCACGACGGGCTTATCGTGCGTATCGGAGAATCGAACCTTCGCATGCTCTATCGAAGCGCCCCTGAGTGGTTAAGCGAGGATGATCGACGGTGAAGAGGAGTCCATCGTGCTTGAGCTGGAAAAGCTGCTGCTAAACGACGTTAATGGCTCCAGCAGAGCTGCCATCAATGAAGACATGCAGAACTTGCGGCGGTCTCTGAAACGTGACATCGATAGCGGCGTCACGCTGCGGCAGTTCGAAGCGCTGCAAACGCTGCTCGAGGCAATAGATTGCGCGACAGAAGTCGTCGATGCTACATGGATGCGGCATCACCGCGAAATAGTCCGCTGAGTAATGAGAGGTGAAATGGATTTCGGCAGCATAACCAGCTCGATTGGGCAATCTGTTGCCCAATCCGAACTCGATGTGAGAGAACGTATGAAAACCATGAACCCGGACGACACCATGGATCAGCTCCGGTTTCAGCTCTCAATGAGCAAGCACACGACGCTCTTGAACTTGAACTCCACCATCATCAAGGCGGTTCACGACGCACTCAATGGTATCATCCGGAATATTGCCTGATCTTCGTCGGTAGGTTTGGTCGTTCGCTGCCGGCACGATATCCGGGCTGATAGGCGAGTCCGGCTATCCTGATCAGGCTTGAATGACTGAGCGAAATCGAACGCGACTGATGTCACCTAACTTCCTGCAAGTTCGTCATCTCCGCTATTTCCTGGGCATCGTGGATGCTGGTAGCTTTACGGGGGCGGCAGGCATGCTCCACGTGGCGCAGTCTGCCCTCAGCCAGCAAATGACTGCCCTTGAAGCTGAGCTTGGCGTCGAACTGCTCCAGCGCGGTCAACGCGGCATTCGTCCAACTGCCGCCGGCGAAATCTTCTATCGTGAGGCGGCATCGATCATTGCGCAGGTGGAGCAGCTGGGCCGCGTCGTCCGGTCGACGGCAGGAGAACCGGAAGGCCTGGTGAGGCTTGGCATGTCATCGGGATTGGCGGTGTGCTGGGCTTGCGACTTTATTAAAGCCTGCCAGATGATTCTGCCGAAAGTGCATCTCCGTCTGGTTGCAGGTGACATTCTGCGCATGAGATCGCTTATCGCATCGCGTGCGATCGATCTCTGCCTCCTTCTGGAAGATGAGCCTATCCAGGGCTTATTCCGGCAGCCGCTTTTTTGTCAGCCACTATCGCTGGTTGGACCTTTGTTTGCCGAAGACATCACGCATACCATTTCGCTCGAGCGGCTGGCTCACCTTCCTCTTGTGCTGCCGACACGGCCCAACACAGTTCGCAGCGCGTTGGACCGGGCGTTCCAAGAGGTCGGCTTGACTCCCAATTGCATCGCGGAAGTCGACACGTTCGCCAGTGCGCTCTCCCTGGTCAATGCAGGCATCGGCAATGTGATCGTTCCGAAGATCGTCTTTTCTGACATCCCGGGACATGGACGTCTGCGTCTGATCTCGATAGATCCGCCGATCCATGTGACGGCATGCCTGATCTCTTCCGGCAATACTCCGCTGCCCTTCGCGGCAAAGGCGGTAGGTGACCTCCTGGCGACCCACGTGGACCTTGCGCTTCAGAAAAATGGCAGAGCAACGTGAAGAACGCCGCGCGGTGGTCGAACGCCAGAGCGTTCGCCTCATCGCTTCTATTCCGACGGCGGCAGACCGGTCGAACTGCCTTGACTGTCCGTCGTCAGATAATTCGAGACTGATCAGGATCTTCGAGAAGGGGGGGTATAGTTTGACAGTCCCGCGATTGATGCTGCAAGCGGCGCTTTGCAATGGTGTTGCACTTGATGGGCTTGCGTTTCGGCCCTGCCGAAGTAGACATCACCCGGCGACAAAATTTGTCGACGCTCTCATGATCGCGAAATAATGTTCGACCAAGCCGCCCGCTCGAGATCGCGGTAGGTAAGTCATACGCGACCTGACGACACTGGGGTGATCAGGGCTTGACGTGGTCGATGATCATCGCGCGTCGTTCAGCCGACGACGACAACATAAAACGCGCTGTTTTGGAGCGAATGGCAGCGGCTATTTGCCTGGCAAGGGTTGGTCCGGTTTGCGTCCGCGATCTCGCGCTTCACCCGCAACAGCCAAGATTGGCAGCAACAACTCGTCGAGACCTGCCGCGTGGCGAATGCCGCCTCTGGTCATCCAGGCGACCATCAATGTGTCAAAGCAGAGAGCGCTCGCAGCTCCATCACTTCCCGTTATGGCCCCATATCGATGAATTAATTTGCAGCTTGGCGGGTCTCCCGTACTGATACTCGGAAGAATCATCAAGCTGCTATTTGTCTTAATCCTCGGGAAACTTTCGTTGCTGAGCGCCAAGCCCAGCATCGCTCGCGCTGCCAAAGCTCAAGAGGGTGATTTTGCGCTGGCACATGGAAACATTGAATGAATGCACGTCTTCCGCAAGTGTGCCCCTCTTCGCGCCCCACGCTACTCACGTTTCTTTGTCTGCTCCTCACCGGATGCGCGGGCTCGACCGCTGAGCGCAGCGTTCTATTGAACCCACCGAGCGGCATTCGGAAGGTGTCTGAACATACATACTCGGAGGGCGCATCGCTCGCGGGAGGCTTTGAGGTGTTGACCCAGCCATCCGCCCCGCCTGCTGAAACCTCGGAACGTCGGCTACCGGTCACCACCAATAGCACGCGCGTCAGTCTGGACTACGTCAATGCTGATATTCGGCGGGTCGTGAATGACGTCGTCGGCAATATCTTGGCCATGCCCGTTGTGATCGATCCAGGCGTAGAGGGAAAGATAACGCTCCGGACGTCCGGTAAGGTTCCGGCGAGTGATGTTCCGCGGCTTCTGGACGAAGTGCTGGGAAAGTCTGGTTACGGACTGGCGGCAGTTGACCGGGGAGTCAGGGTGGCGCGCCTGGCTGACCTCGCCGACGGAGGGCGCGGCGATATTAAGGTAATTCCCGTTCGTTATGTCGATCCAGTCGAGGTCATCAAGGTCATCCGACCAAACATCGAGGAAAACGTTCATTTGTCGCCTACTCCCGGACAACGAGGCATTGCCATCAGCGGTGCGTCCGGTGGCGTTAGTTCCGCGCGTGAACTCATAGGCCTGTTGGACATCGATAGCATGCTCCACAAGTCCTTTGCACTGTATACCCTGGCTCAGGCAAGTCCCGCCGCAGTCGAAAAAGATCTCAATTTTCTATTCAATCAGAATGCTGAGGGCCCGGCGCGAGTCCGGTTTGCATCACTGGAGCGGTTGAATGGCATTCTTGTAGTAGCCGACGACCCTGCGGCACTTCAGCACGCGCGTGAGACAATCGAGAAGCTGGACAGAACGTCCAAGGCAGCAGCAAACGTTCAAGTGCGGCCACTGAAGTACCGAAGGGCGACGGAAGTGGCTCAGGTGCTCGCCCAAATCTTCGGCGCTGAGCCGAGCGTTGCAGCGACGCCCGCACAGTCCGATGGAGAGTCCGGCAAGGTGCCGGTGGCAAGCCTGGCCAGTCGATCAAACCTTTTTCCCAACCCGTCCAGCCCGCCGAACGCAGACTCCGACTCAAACATGCAGACGGTGCAAGCAAAGCACGAAGCGGTGGTGGCCCCGGCCAGTCTCGGTTTATCGGCGCCGGTGCGGATCCAGGCGGATCGCAGCCAGAACGCGCTTGTTATTCTGGCGGCACCGCACGATGCCAAGATCATCGATGCCGCTATCCGTCGTCTCGATGTCAAACCGCGTCAGGTTCTCATCCAGGCAATTGTCGCCGAGGTCCGGCTAAACGACGGCCTGGGGTACGGGGTGGACTATCTTTTGTCCTCTCGTGCCCTGGGTGCCGTTCCAAAAGGTGGCTTGTCCTATGTGTTTCCCGGGACAAGTGCCAACGTTGTGCTGCATGCGCTGAGCGAGGTGGCGGACGTCAAGGTTGTATCCGCGCCACGCATTCTCGCGGTCGACAATCAGCCGGCGACGATCCAGGTCGGCGAGCAGGTCCCTATCTTGTCCCGATCATCCCAATCCCCGGCAAGCGAGAACTCGCCGATCATCAGCAACGTCGAACTGCGTGACACAGGAGTAATTTTGGCTGTTACGCCCAGAATAGGCGCTGGCGGCAGTGTCACACTCGAAACTTTTCAGGAGGTTAGCACCGCGAACAAGAACAAGCTCACCAGTATCCAGTCCCCTGTGATTTCGCTACGCCGCCTGCAGAGCACCGTATCGACACGAAACGGGGATACGATAGCAATTGGTGGGTTGATGCAGGATAGTACCTCTCGGGCCGATTCCGGGCTTCCTTTGCTGATGAACATTCCGCTTCTGGGAGCGGCATTCCGGCGTACTGAACAAACCAAAGAGCGAACTGAGCTCCTGGTGCTACTCAATCCTCTAGTGCTTCAAGGTGACGCAGAGGCAGGAGCCCTAACCGACGAGTTGCGGGCGAAGTTCGAGTCGCTCGCGCCCGAGCTCGGCCGCCAGCTCACGCCCGGACCGCAACGAGAGGCTGCCTCACCAAAGCGCGAACAAGCTGCGAAGGTTCGGCGAGAGCTGGCAATCCCGGCCGTCACCGGCTCAATTTCGGTACCCAGAACGTTTCCTGAGTCCCAGGTATCTCCCCTGCTCGATGGCAATATGCGAGGCGGACTCGATTGAGTGTTCGCGTGAAGCGGTCTCACGATCGGAACGCCCTGCGGCGATAAAGTTACAGTCCAACAGATTGGGACACCGGCAGGTCGTGGAGAACTGGCTCGGCAAATTCGGCCAGTAGCTTAAGTGGATTTTCTGCCTGACAGCGGCGAGGCTTATGCCGCGAATCAGGAGCGAAGATGACGAAGAGGAGCCGCCGGACGCATTCTCCGGCCTTCAAGGCGAGGGTGGCTTTGGCCGCCGTGAAGGCGAGAGAAGACACTGGCCGAACTTGCGCAAACGTTTGATGTTCACCCCAACCAGATCACGAGCTGGAAGAACCAGCTCCTGGAAGGCGCCGCCGGCGTGTTTGGGCAGGACAAGGGATCGGCCGAGGCACCGGTCGATTTGAAGGCGTTGCATGCCAAGCGACAAACTTCGTTTGCGCAGAGATCGGCGAGCTTGCGTTGGAGAACGATTTTTTGTCCGGCGCGCTCACCAAGGCGGGCTTGCTGAGCGCAAAGCGATGATCGACCGCGATCATGATCTGCCTGTTGTGCGCCAGGCTAGCCGACGCCTCCAGGATCGGCAGCACGCAAAGACCGCATTCTCCGCGCCGGCAACCGAAGATCATGTCAACGCCGGCATCGCCGACCAGAGAATCACAAGACGCGGTCTCTGTCCGAACCGCTGATCGTGCCACCGATTCAAATCCCAGCGATCAGCCAGTCGCCTGCGGCCGCCACGTATGTTGTGGCATCCGCCAGTCGATGCCCTCCAGCAGGTAGCCAAGGAGCTGGGCTGGGGTGATTGTCACCACGCCATCAGCCGACGTCGCCACAGGAAGCGACGAAGCGACCGCCTTCCAGCCGTTTTGCATAAAGCGACATGCCCAGTCCATGGTGAGGCGGCCCGGGAGTTGCACCCGGAGCCGCTCTCCGGTAGGGTCGAGGACTGGCGCGCCGGCAGGCCTCTCGACCGTGCCACGTTTCCAGCCCCCGCCACGTCGCACGCAGCATGCGGATTTCCCGCACTGCGCGCTCCCATTTGCTTCACTCCAAGGCTTATGGGACTTATCCCGCTGGGGCCGCTTTCGGTCCGTCGCGTCGCACTCGATAGCCGTTGAACAGCATGAGAGTGTCGTACAACCAAGACCTATTCCACCGCTTCCAGCAGAAGCCCTTTCGTTTCCGAGCATGCGCCAGATGGCGCCTGACCTTCTTCTCCACCCAATCTTTGATGAAGCTGAAGCCCGTCGCCCGTTAGAAGCTTCCAGGCGACTGATCTGAAATCGTGTTCTGAGATTGCAAGGTTTTGGTGTTTTGGGCATCGGAAGCTTGCAATTTCGTTTTCGAGATTCCCTCGACGGGCGAAGCATGATTCCCTGTCCGCATCGGAGGGCACGCCGCGCAGCGGCCGAAGAAGCACAAAACGACGGGAGCGAACGATCTTTTCCGGGCGCGGCTCGACCAGATCATCAATCTGAAGCACGAGCTGGTCCGGCTCACCGGCAAGATCGATTGGGACTGGATCGACGGTAAGACCGTATGTCCGCCTCTACCGATGAGGTGGCTCGCCCTACACTGCGCGTCCGAGGGTTGCTCGGGCGAACCGAGCCGATCCTCATCACAGGAGGACGAGTCGTGGCAGATTATAAGGAAGCATTCGTCGGAATCGATGTGGCCAAGCTGAGAAATGCCGTCGCGATTGCGGATGCAGGCCGGGAGGGGAGGTTCGGTTCTTCGGCGAGGTTGATGCTTCGGCCACCAACATGCGCCGCGTCTTAGGGCGGATCGCCAACCGGTTTGACCGCGTCCACTTCTGTTACGAAGCCGGCCCGACTGGCTATGGTCTTTATCGCCTGATCCGGTCGCTCGGCCACCAATGCACGGTTGTGGCGCCGTCGCTGATCCCAAGGAAGCCGGGTGATCGTGTGAGACGAACCGCCGGGACGCCGTTTCTCTCGCGCGGCTGCTACGCGCCGGCGAGCTGACGGCTGTGTGGGTTCCCGATGAAGGTCATGAAGCGATGCGCGACCTCGTTCGCGCTCGATCGGCAGCGGTTGAGACGCTGCGGATCCACCGGCAGCAGGTGAGCGCCTTCATGCTCAAGCATGGCCGCATGCATGTTTCGCGGGATCGTGAGCACGGATTTCAGGGGATCGTGAGCAGAGATTTCAGACGATCGTGAGCACGGATTTCGCGGGATCGTGAGCAGCTTTTCAGCGGCTCAGCCCGCTTCGGCCGACAACTCAACCGGCTTAGGAACTGCCTCGTCAGTGAACGAGGAAGGCCGCTGCCCACCCAGAGATTGTCGATGCGCCGGATCAAAGAGGTTCTCCGCTTAAAACATGTTCAAGGCTTGCCGGAGCGAGCCATCGCGCGCACCCTGGGCATCAGCAACGGAGCCGTGCACAGCTATCTGCGCCGAGCCGGGGCTGCCGGACTGAACTGGCCGTTGCCGGTCGGA
>NZ_AUGA01000090.1:0-16577 GCF_000426785.1 Bradyrhizobium sp. th-b2 | reverse complement strand
TGCCGGACTGGCGACGTCCCGCTGGGACGGTGTTGAGGCGACCTCGTTCATTCGGCTGGTGGCGGCTCGATCGTACTCCGCTGCAAACGTTGAGGCGTCCGACCCGGACATCATCATGAGGCGCTACGCGACCTCGGAAAGGACCATGACCCCAGCGAAGACATCAACCAGTCAGGGCGATCCAATGCCTGGCCGGCAAAGTACGTATCAGCCGCGCTCGCGCCGTCTCCGCAACCCTGACCTCCGACGGCGCGAGCACTACCACCGTGCGATGGGCGAATTCAGAAATGTAAAGCTTGACAACAATCCGCAATTAAAGGGCCGAATGACAGGCAGAGCTTCTGTGTGGGCGGCTCGCTGCCACTCAAAGTCTGCTTGGCCTCACCCGCAGCTTTCTTGGCGGCGGTGGTAAGCCCAGAGATCAAGTCATCTGCAGGAACCTCTTCGAGCAGGCGTATGCGCCGGTCCGTGTCGTTGAGGTTGGTGAGATTCCAATCCGAGGTTGGTACGACCGCCATTGTTAGGCTGCCACGCCGGAAAAAGGCACTCGATGTCCGAACGCTACCATTCGAGGCGCCCGCGAGATTGTTGAGGCGGCTCATGGCCAGTTTCAGATACTCTGGCTGTCCTCTCGCGAAGTCGGCCTTCGTCAGTTCATCGGCCGCTTCCGGACGCGCCCATCCTTCCATGATGCGCCTGCGCGTCTGCCCGTCCCATGAGACCCGTCCCATCGGACACCAGGCAAAGCTTCTGCCTGTGGCGCCGCTGGTTGCTTGCTGCAGGTCCTCTTTGCTGGTCCCGATCGAGATATACGCCAAGGAACAGAGCAGCTCGCAATCTTCGAAAAGAGTGGTGTAACCATTCGACGAAAACAGATAGTCGCCGGTCCAGGATTGGAAGACGTCGTGCAGATGATCGCTGAGGGCGTCTTGCGCTTTTCAAGCCCCGGCAAGAATTTCCAGGCGTTGTTTTCGCCACCCGCACATGACGTGAGAAATAAGTGACTCACCACGGTTGTAGTGTTGTCGCGCTCGGTCACGATGGTGACGCTGAGGAATTTGAGAAGATCAGTATATCGCCGGGCAGCAAGCAATGCGAGGCCATACGCGTAAAGGAGGAGAACGGCCGGGTAGGTGCGCAGATTGATCAAGGCGACCAACCCGCCGATACTTTCCCTGACGCCGAATTCGATCCGCAAGTCGAGCACCAAGCGCAACTCTGATCCGGTGCCCCAACGCCCGAGAACACCCACAATGCGCGCGACCGACTCCGTTGCACTCTCTGCTCGCGCCACCCTCTGCATGATCAGGTCATTGGAGAAGGCGCCGATCAGTGCGAAATCCGGGCCGTTTAGCGTCCTTTCCAGCTTTCGCGCTTCTTCACCAATAAGATCACCCAGCTGAATGCGGAATTCAGGCCTTGCCAAAAAGCGCTTGTCGCTGGCCACCATCAATTCAACGCTCTGTGGGTTTTGCCTTTTTATGTCAGCCTGGCTGCTCACCAAGCGTTCCAAGCTTTCGTGTCCGCGCTATCAATGCGAATGGTCCTGCCGGCCCGCTGGCTAATCAGGTCCGTGGCGATCTTGGAAGGTTCACCTCGCGCCACCCAGTACACTGGATATCCCCGCGTCGGGGCCCGCGTGAGTGCCGCTCTCAACGCGGGGTCCCAATCAGGGGACCAGCCGCTCACGATCAGCCCGTGCTCATCGATGATGCGGTCGAGAACCTTGTTCAGATGCGTCACGTCACCGCCCGACAGCGTGACGACACGCACACCGCCGAAAGCCATATGCTTGAACAGTCCAGCGATATCCTCCTGATCGCGGCTCAGGCGATCCATCGCCACTGCGAGCACGACGACGAATTTGCCGCGCGTCGCATCGCTGATCAGTTCCTGATGCCGACGCGGCGGCTCGCGAGATGGATCTAGCGCGCGATCGAGTGCTTGCTGCTTTCCGACGACCGTTCCTTCCTTTAATGTCGTCCTGGAATGACGCCGCCCAGCGCAAAGATAGCACGTCGTTTGGCGACCAGATAACAACCTCGCGGAGGCGATCGCGGAACAGATTGCCGAGCAGCGCCAGGCCGTCACGAAACAGGGAATACCGATAGTCGCCCGCTTCGCAGCTCACTGTGAGGCCCTCACGGACGGACAGCCGAACCCGATCGGTTAAAGGTCGGTAGTTGAAGCGTTGGCGGTAGTGCCCGCTCACCGCCACGAATGATTCCGGTGAGCGCACTCAGGAATTCGGCGCCAGCCTCACCGCTACTATCCTGGCAAACAGCGTTGCGGAGGAATTGTCCGTCCCCGCGATAGCGCTGCTCAAGGCCACCTACCGGATGATGCGCGGGAGGATCTGACACAGCGCTACGCCGCACCGTATCAGACATTGTCAGAAGTCCGCCAAAGGAACGATTCTAAGCCGGACAACAGCTGCCCGTCAGCTCGCCATCAGCTTGGCTGGGTATCCTCGCAGCAGGGCCTAAGCAGCCCGAATCGATACGTGGAGACTAGCGCAGCACAGAAAGGTGAATCGTCATGTACGATCGAATCAGTAGCTCATCGACACGCACTAGCCAAGCTGACGAACTGAGTCAGTCGGTGGATAGCGGCAGCTTTACGGAAACACTAGCACATCTCTCGCCTCAGTGGAACTCACAACCGGGGGAGTTGCCCGACAAGATGGGGGCCTGCTGCAGCAAGCCACATACCTCGGATGAAAACGACGTTCGTACTTCCAGTGCCTCCGACCCCAGTACATCCGCTCCAGAGAGTCCGGCCACCTCCTTGTTTGATTACAGAACGGCCGATCTGCGTGATGCGAATGTGGACGGCATCTGCGTTGGGCTGACTGCGGAGTGGTTCCGCAATCTTAACAACAGCCCACCAACCCGAATGCGTGCGCTCACACCTGGGTCGCAAACGCACGCCTCAGCGGCTGAACGGCAGCAGCAATATCAAAATCTCAAGGATCAGTTGCGAAGCAGGGGAGCAGACTCTTCTCACGCCGACCTTCGGGCACAGAATGCCATTTTGGAGGAAGCTGGCTTGGAACCGGCTGGAGAAGAGAAGAGATTCGCATTCGGCAAGTCTTCGAACGTCGAGCGCATGGTGAACGAAATCAACAAAGACCGATCGAACCATTTGCTCAGCTTGTATTTCGCCGAAGGCGGCGCACACACAGTGGCGACGTCGGCCTCCAATGGAACGACCACGCTTTTCGACCCTAACTACGGAGAATTTACTGTTCGATCAGATCCGAACCAGATGGCTTTATTGTTACAAAGCCTCGCCGATCGTTACAGGAATCCCAACGGGCAACATTTGTCGACAATCACGACGCAAAGGATGCAGTGAGTTGGGCCTGCAGGCCGGTGGTGATTGACGCCTTCTGTGAAGGCGCGGATGCGTCGGCCAGCGCTTGCGTTCGGTCGCGGCGTCGGGAGCCAGCTCTGCGGCGGATGGAGGAATTTCCTTCCAAGAGCTTGGCAGCGATGAATGAGGCCGCAATGTCAATGATCGTCGCGTATACGAGCGCCACGACGAGAACAGTCACCCAGATGGATTGTGAACCTTGAGCAACGTGTCGCTCCGGCGAACTCTGACTTGACGATGTCGCAGCAGAAGGCCAATGCATTGATTTCATCGGGGCGCTGGAGCGTTAAGGCGTGAACGAAAGGCAGATTTATCTGTGCTCTTCCATAGCAAGCCTCAGACCTTGGGATGCGCTGCGCTTTTCCGCCTGAGATAAACGCGACCCGTACGCGCGCCGAGACCAAGAGATCGTCCCCGCGCCTGCACTCCTGCGGCAAGCCAACCGACGTGCCTCTCACCTCTTGCGGGACCGTGACAATGTCAAGAAGGCCGTCCAAGAACGGCGGTTTTAGAAAATCGATTGTCGTCGAACGGACAACGAAGGCGAAGCCCGGGGCATCGTTCCGCGTTTCCTCGAGCCGCGCTTGCTGATTGGTGCCGAGCGGGCGCAAGTAATTCGTTCTGCCGCGCTCCATGAAACGGAGAAAACTCGTGTGATAAACAATCTGGCAGGGCGTCGATATCTTCAAAGTAGACTCGCACCTGCATGTAGCGCCGTCCGTCTCGAATTTCGCCGTCAAGAGAGACTGTCACAGCGCGGTTCCCCTTATTGCGCGTATAGGGACCAATTGTCTTGCACCGAGGGGGGCTGGGCAAGCGCTAGAATCCTTTGCTTGGCTCCTGCTGACGCCGGCGGCATCGACGCGGTTCGTGGCTCCGGATGCCTCGAGCATCCGCCACTACGGGCAGCAGATCGCCGGCTATAGAAAGCAGAGCAACGCCAATCCACCGGTCAGGTCGTCGAACTCGCTTAGCAAGCAAGGCTGCTGATGGTGAGGCGCTTCGAAGCGACGACAGAGCTTAGTCGCGGCTGAGACTTAATCTCGAAGCCAGCCTTAGCGCGGCCAAGCGCTCAAGCACCGCCGGATGAAGGGCTGCCTAGCTCTGCACTTGACGTAACCCTTCGGTCCACTTGACTTGCCCCCCGCAAGTGACCCGGGTTCGCGCTCGTCGTGCTACGGACCAAGCGGATCCGGATTCAGCTTCAGGAATCTATCGTCTACCTTGATGCCGAAGCCGTCGGGCGTCTTGCCGTCGGGAAGGTCTCGGCCGCATGCGCCATCCAACCCAGCGAGGGAGAGGCGGGCTTCGTTTTCCGGATAGCGACCGCCGACATCGGAGTGGCTTCCGGCGAACCACACCTGCTGCAGCCAATTCGGATGCTTACAATATCGCGCAAGGGCTGCCCCGCACATTCAGCGCGAGAGCAGGCCTTTGTCGGGCACTTGCCGCGCCGGTTGTCGGCATTGAGACTCAATGCCGGAAACCTGACACTCCGCGCCGCTACGAAATGCCTGTTGAGCCTGCGAATTCACTTCGGCACGCGATTTGCTCTGTTCACGGCATCATCACCAATCGCAGTGCGATGGTCTTTGGGGCGGACACGGCGCGCGTCGCTGTTCGCGTCTGGTCCGTTCCGACGGTTTGCTGTGGCAATGACTTGGCGTTCGATTGTGGACCGAGAAAACGCAGGGAAGGGGAGTGTTGGATGCGATTTAGAGTTCTTCTTTTGGGAGCCACAACAATTGCGCTCGTCGCGAGAAGCGGCAGACCTTGAGCCAGGAGTCAAACTGCCACCGGCGGTGTGGGACTGGTCCGGAGGCTATATTGGCGGACACGTCGGTGGCGGGTACGGTCGAACCTCCTTCACCAATCCCTACGGTCAGTCGATCTATGGCGATGCGGACAGGTTCGATGTCACCCGGCGGGACAACCCGCGCCTGTCGTTCGGCCGGGGGGGGGGGGGGGGCATTTCTGCCTGGGCGCTGCGCTGGCGCGCCTGGAATTGCGATGCGCCTTCCCCGCGTTGTTCGTGCGGCTGGGGGATCTGCCGCTGACCGTCGCCGCGGAGGAGGTCGTCGACGTGCCGTCTTACGTTCATTCGCTGCCCGCAGCGCCTGCCGGTCACCTTCTGCCCTTCCATCGCTTAGAGAGTGAAGTGCCACCATGTCCGAACACCCCTTGCCGACGCTACCGATGTGGCGCGTCGATCACATCGAGCCCTCGCCCGAGATGTTGGCGCTACGCGCCAACGGTCCGATCCACCGCGTGCGCTTCCCGTCCGGGCACGAAGGCTGGTGGGTGACGGGCTACGACGAGGCCAAGGCGGTGCTGTCCGACGCGGCGTTCCGGCCTGCGGGAATGCCGCCGGCGGCATTCACCCCGGATTCGGTGATTCTCGGTTCGCCGGGGTGGCTGGTCTCGCACGAGGGGGCCGAGCATGCCCGGTTACGCACGATCGTGGCGCCGGCGTTCAGCGACCACAGGGTGAAGCTGCTCGCGCAGCAGGTAGAGGCGATCGCCGCGCAGTTGTTCGAGACGCTGGCGGCCCAGCCCCAGCCCGCTGACCTGCGGCGCCACCTCTCCTTTCCGCTTCCGGCCATGGTCATCAGCGCGCTGATGGGTGTGCTCTACGAGGATCACGCCTTTTTCGCCGAGCTGTCCGACGAGGTGATGACGCACCAGCATGAAAGCGGCCCGCGCACCGCGTCGCGCCTGGCCTGGGAAGAGCTGCGCGCCTACATTCGCGGCAAGATGCGGGACAAGCGCCAGGATCCGGGCGACAACCTGCTGACGGATCTGCTCGCGGCGGTCGACCTGGGCAAGGCGACCGAGGAAGAGGCGATGGGCCTGGCGGCGGGCATGCTGGTGGCCGGGCACGAGAGCACCGTCGCGCAGATCGAATTCGGCCTGCTGGCCATGTTCCGCCATCCGCAACAGCGCGAACGCCTGGTCGGCGATCCATCCCTGGTGGACAAGGCGGTGGAGGAAATCCTGCGCATGTACCCGCCGGGCGCGGGCTGGGACGGCATCATGCGCTATCCGAGGACCGACGTGACCATCGCGGGCGTTCATATTCCCGCGGAGAGCAAGGTGTTGGTCGGCCTGCCGGCGACGTCGTTCGATCCGCGCCATTTCGACGAACCGGAAATCTTCGACGTCGGACGCGACGGAAAGCCGCACCTGGCGTTCTCCTTCGGGCCGCACTACTGCATTGGCGTGGCGCTGGCCAGGCTGGAACTCAAGGTGGTGTTCGGTTCGATCTTCCAGCGCTTTCCCGCGCTGCGCCTGGCCGTGGCGCCGGAAGAACTGAAGTTGCGCAAGGAGATCATCACTGGCGGGTTCGAGGAGTTCCCGGTGCTCTGGTGATGCGCGGACGCCGCCGGGGATCGCGATCTTCTCCGCAATTTGCCGGCGCGCCTCGCGCGCCGGTCAGATCAGCCAGCCAACAGGTAACCAAGATGGACATGCAAGAAACCACGGCAGCATGCCGGGACGCCTTCGCCGAACTAGCGTCGGCGGCGCGCATCCACGACCCGTATCCGTTCATGCGGTGGTTGCGCGAGCACGATCCGGTGCATCGCACGGCGTCGGGGCTCTTTCTGTTGAGCCGCCACGCCGACATCTACTGGGCGTTCAAGGCCACGGGCGATGCGTTTCGGGCGCCGGCGCCGGGCGAACTGGCGCGCTATTTCCCGCGTGTGGCGACCAGCCTGTCGCTCAATCTGCTGGCGTCCACGCTAGCGATGAAGGATCCACCGACGCATACGCGTCTGCGCCGGCTGATCTCGCGCGATTTCACCATGCGCCAGATCGACAACCTGCGGCCGAGCATCGCGCGCATCGTCGCTGCGCGCCTGGACGGCATGGCGCCCGCGCTGGAGCGCGGGGAGGCGGTGGACCTGCATCGGGAATTCGCGCTGGCCTTGCCGGTGTTGGTCTCCGCCGAACTGTTCGGCATGCCCCCGGACGACATGTTCGGGCTCGCCGCCGGCATCGGCGCCATTCTGGAAGGCCTGCGCCCGCACGCCAGCAATCCCCAGCTCGCCGCGGCGGACGCGGCCAGCGCCAGGGTGCTGGCCTACTTCGGCGACCTCATACCGCGCAAGCGCGCCGATCCCCGCCACGACATCGTGTCGATGCTGGTCGGCGCACACGACGACGATGCCGACACGCTGTCGGATGCGGAGTTGATCAGCATGCTGTGGGGCATGCTGCTGGGCGGCTTCGCCACCACTGCTGCGGCCATCGACCATGCGGTCCTGGCGATGCTGGCGTATCCCGAACAGCGGCACTGGCTGCAGGGAGACGCCGTGGGGGTGAAGGCATTCGTCGAAGAAGTCCTGCGCTGCGACGCGCCCGTTATGTTCAGCTCCATTCCGCGTATCGCCCAGCGCGACATCGAACTGGGCGGCGCGGTGATCCCGAAGAACGCGGACGTGCGCGTGCTGGTCGCGGCCGGCAATCGCGACCCGGACGCCTTCGCCGATCCCGACCGCTTCGATCCCGCGCGGTTCTACGGCACCAGTCCTGGCATGTCGACCGACGGGAAGATCATGCTGAGCTTCGGCCACGGCATCCACTTCTGCCTCGGTGCGCAACTGGCCCGGGTGCAGTTGGCCGAGAGCCTGCCGCGGATCCAGGCGCGCTTCCCCACACTGGCATTGGCCGAGCAGCCGACCCGGGAGCCGTCCGCGTTCCTTAGGACGTTCCGCGCGCTGTCGGTGCGGCTGCAAGCGCGGGGGGGCTGAGATGCGCGTCGTGGTCGACCAGGATCTGTGCGGAACCACCGGGCAGTGCGTGCTGACGCTGCCGGGCACCTTTCGCCAGCGCGACCCGGACGGCGTGGCCGAAGTGTGCGTGGCGACGGTCCCGCAGGCGCTGCACGCCGCCGTGCGGCGCGCGGCCAGCCAGTGCCCGGTCGCCGCCATTCGGGTCATCGAAAGCGACGCTGGCGATGACCAGCGCGCCAGCGCCGACCCTGCGCCTTCTCCGGCGGAGGCCGAGCGGCATGCCGCGAAAGACCAACGCAATCCAGGAGGACACGATGGGACGGTTTGAAGGCAAGGTGGCCGTGGTGACCGGCGCCGGCGCCGGCATCGGCAAGGCATGCGCCCTCGCCATCGCGCGCGAGGGCGGCAGAGTGGTGGTAGCCGACATTGATGGCTCGGCGGCCATCGCCGGCGCCGCGCAGATCGCGGCCGAAGCGGGCCACGCGCTGGCCATGGACATGGACATCGCCGATGCGCAGGCGGTGACAGCGCTTTTCGAGACGGCGGAGCGGCAACTCGGTGGGGTCGACCTGCTGGTGAACAACGCGAGCGCCATGCACCTGACCCCGCGCGACCGCGCGATCCTCGACCTGGACCTGGCGGTCTGGGATCAGACCATGGCGACCAATCTGCGTGGCACGCTGCTCTGCTGCCGGCAGGCCATCCCACGGATGATCGCCCGCGGCGGTGGCGCGATCGTCAACATGTCGTCGTGCCAGGGGCTTAGCGGTGACACCTCGCACACGTCCTACGCCGCGTCGAAGGCGGCGATGAACATGCTATCGGCCTCGCTCGCCACCCAGTACGGTCATGCGCAGATCCGCTGCAACGCGGTTGCGCCGGGTCTCATCATGACCGAGCGTCTCCTCGCCAAGCTGGACGAGTGCATGCAACGGCATCTGCGCCGGCACCAGCTCCTGCCGCGCGTCGGCCGCCCCGAGGACGTGGCCGCGCTGGTGGCGTTCCTGCTCTCCGACGATGCCGCGTTCATCACCGGCCAGGTCGTGTGCATCGACGGCGGCATGCTGGCGCATGTGCCGACGTACGCCGACGGTGGCAACAGCCGCGCCGCGCGGCCTGCCGCCGAAGCGGCAGCGGCGCCGCGCTGCTGATGGACATGCTGCTCAACCCGCTGGACCGTCGGCACCGGCTGCGGTACGATATCCCGGTCGTGCCCGGCGCTTTCCCCCTGGTCGGGCATCTTCCCGCCATCGTCTGCGACCTGCCGCGCCTGCTGCGGCGCGCGGAACGGACGCTGGGCAGCTGCTTCTGGCTGGATTTCGGCCCTGCCGGACACCAGATGACCTGCGCGGATCCGGATGCGTTCGCATTGCTCCGGCACAAGGACGTGTCCTCGGCGCTGATCGAAGAGATCGCGCCCGAATTGCTTGGCGGAACGTTGGTCGCCCAGGACGGCGGCGCGCACCGGCAGGCGCGCGATGCGATCAAGGCGGCGTTCCTGCCCAAGGGGCTGACCGAGGCCGGCATCGGCGACCTGTTCGCGCCCGTCATCCGGGCGCGGGTGCAGGCGTGGCGCGACCGCGGCGACGTAACCATCCTGCGCGAAACCAGCGACCTGACGCTCACGCTCATCTTCAGACTCATGGGAATCCCCGCGCAGGACCTGCCGGGATGGCATCGCAAGTACCGGCAACTGCTGCAGTTGATCGTCGCGCCCCGGGTCGACCTGCCCGGACTGCCCTTGCGGCGCGGCCGCGCAGCCCGCGACTGGATCGACGCGCAGCTGCGCCAGTTCGTCCGCGACGCGCGCGCGCATACCGCGCGCACCGGGTTGATCAACGACATGGTGAGCGCCTTCGATCGCAGCGACGATGCGCTCTCCGATGACGTCCTGGTCGCCAATATCCGCTTGCTGCTGCTTGGCGGTCACGACACCACCGCCTCGACGATGGCCTGGATGGTGATCGAGTTGGCGCGGCAGCCTGTGCTGTGGGACGCTCTGGTCGAGGAGGCGAAACGCGTGGGCGCGGTGCCGACCCGGCACGCGGACCTGGCGCAGTGTCCGGTCGCCGAGGCGCTGTTCCGCGAGACGCTGCGCGTGCATCCGGCGACCACGCTCCTGCCGCGTCGCGCGCTGCAGGAATTGCAACTCGGCCAACGGCGCATTCCCGCGGGCACCCATCTGTGCATCCCGCTGCTGCATTTCTCGACATCGGCGCTGCTGCACGAGGCGCCTGATCAGTTCCGCCTGGCGCGGTGGCTGCAACGCCCGGAGCCGATCCGGCCGGTGGACATGCTGCAGTTCGGTACCGGCCCACACGTCTGCATCGGCTACCACTTGGTATGGCTGGAACTGGTGCAGTTCTGCATCGCCTTGGCGCTGACCATGCACAAGGCCGGGGTGCGGCCGCGGTTGCTGAGCGGCGTCGAAAAAGGCCGGCGCTATTACCCGACCGCACATCCGTCCATGACAATCCGCATCGGATTCTCATGAGCTGGCATCGCATGCCCCGTGTGGCGAGGCAGCGGCGCCGGCGACGCGCGGCATTGCTGCACTCGGCGCGCGCCCGGTGCGACGCCGGCAACACCGCGGCGGCTCGGCGCTCGCCGTGGCCGTGTCAGGTACCAAGGAGATGAACAACATGCAGACTGGTTCCACGCTACACGACGACCGAACTGGCCTTTCCGCGCTCGGCGGATTGGGCGCGCAGGCGCGCGGCGCACCCGGGCTGCTGCCGGAGATCTGGATGCAGGACGGCGCAAAGCGGGTCGAACAGGCGCTGGCGCGTCTTCTCTGCGCCGAACACGACGGTGAGACCGAGCTGATGGCGGCGATGCGCTACGCCACCTTGCATGGCGGGAAGCGCACCCGCGCCTTGCTCTGTCTGGCTGCCGGCGCACTGGCCGACACGCCGGCGCACATGCTCGACGACGTCGGCGCCGCCATCGAAATGATGCACGCCTGTACCCTGGTCCACGACGACCTGCCCGCGATGGACGACGACGTGCTTCGCCGCGACCTTCCGACCGTGCACGTCAAGTTTGGCGAAGCCACTGCGATCCTGGTCGGCGATGCGCTGCAGGCGCACGCCTTCCTGACCCTGGCGAGCCTGGATGCGCCGGGCGACAACCGTATCGCGCTCGTGCGCGAACTGGCGCAGGCGGTGTCCGCCGAGGGGGCCGCAGGCGGGCAGGCCATGGATCTGTCGCTGGTCGGAAAGCACGTCGAGCTGGACAGGATCGTGGCGATGCACCGGATGAAGAGCGGCGCGCTAGTGCGCGCGTCCGTTCGCATGGGCGCGCTATGCGCCATCGCGGAGGATGCCGCGCACGCTGCGCTGTACTGTGCGCTCGATCGCTACACCGCCTGTTTCGGCCTGGCGTTGCAGGTGGTCGACGACATTCTCGACGCGACAGCGGATACCGCGACGCTGGGCAAGACCCCCGGCAAGGACGCGGCGGCGCAGAAGCCGACCTGCGCGTCGATCATGGGGCTGCAGGCAGCTCGCCACTTCGCGCTGGATTTGTTGCGCGACGCCGGGGAGGCCATCGCCCCGTTGGGGCCGCGTGCGGAACGGTTGGCGCAGATGCTGCAGCGGGCCAACGCGTATCTGTTCAAGCACGCGCCATGCGCATGAGCGCGCCCGTCCGCATGGAGTCGCCCCTGTGCCGCTGCGATCGGCGGGCGGCAGCAGTGCACGCTGCACTGTGTCCGAGTCCGCGGCGCCGATCGCAGCGGTTGCCCAGCACGGCTGCGGCGCACGTGGCGCGCTGCGCGCAAGCCTATGCGGCGGACCGGCATCGGGGCGCGTCGCCGCGCCGGAGCAGGGCGGCCGTCCGGCGCTGCCCATGCGCCGGGCCTGCGGATACGTGCGCGGCGTCTGCCCGATCCTGGTTCTCGTCAACCGTCTGCAGAAGGAACATCCCGCGTGAACTCGCTGTCCGAACAGATCCTTTCCGAATTGCGCCACCTGCTGAGCGAGATGAGCGACGGCGGCAGCGTCGGTCCGTCCGTCTACGACACGGCGCGAGCTCTGCAGTTCCACGGCAACGCCACTGGTCGGCAGGACGCATACGCGTGGCTTATCGCACAGCAACAGGCCGATGGCGGATGGGGAAGCGCGGACTTCCCGCTGTTCCGCCATGCGCCCACGTGGGCGGCGTTGCTGGCATTGCAGCGTGCCGATCCTTTTCCTGGCGCTGCCGACGCAGTCCAGGCTGCAATCCGGTTCCTCGAGCGCCAGCCCGATCCCTACGCGCATGCGGTGCCGGAAGACGCGCCGATCGGCGCGGAGTTGATCCTGCCGCAGTTGTGCGGCGAGGCCGCATCCTTGCTGGGCGGCGTGGCGTTTCCGCGCCACCCGGCGCTCTTGCCGTTGCGGCAAGCGTGCCTGGTCAAGCTGGGGGCGGTGGCGACGTTCCCGAGCGGCCATCCGTTGCTGCACTCCTGGGAAGCCTGGGGGACGTCGCCGACCACCGCATGCCCGGATGATGACGGCAGCATCGGCATCAGTCCGGCGGCCACCGCCGCGTGGCGTGCGCACGCCGTGACACAGGGGAGCACGCCGCAGGTCGGGCGTGCCGACGCGTATCTGCAGGCGGCATCGCGGGCGACGCGCAGCGGCATCGAAGGTGTCGTTCCCAACGTCTGGCCGATCAATGTGTTCGAGCTATGCTGGTCGCTGTACACCCTGCATCTGGCCGGGCTGTTCGCGCATCCCGCGCTCGCCGAGGCGGTGCGCGTGATCGTCGCGCAGCTCGACGCTCGCCTGGGCGTGCGCGGTCTAGGCCCGGCCTTGCACTTCGCGGCCGATGCGGACGACACCGCCGTTGCGTTGTGCGTCCTGCGCCTTGCAGGCCGCGACCCGGCGGTCGATGCGTTGCGCCATTTCGAAATCGGCGAGCTGTTCGTCACCTTCCCCGGCGAGCGCAATGCCTCGGTGTCGACCAACATCCACGCCCTGCATGCGTTGCGACTGTTGGGAAAGCCCGCCGCCGGCACCAGCGCCTACGTCGAGGCCAATCGCAACCCGCACGGTTTATGGGACAACGAAAAATGGCACGTTTCGTGGCTGTATCCCACCGCGCATGCGGTCGCTGCGCTGGCGCAAGGCAAGCCCCAGTGGCGCGACGAGCGCGCGCTGGCGGCGCTGCTGCAGGCGCAGCGCGACGACGGCGGCTGGGGCGCCGGTCGCGTGGCCACATTCGAGGAAACCGCCTATGCGCTGTTCGCGTTGTACGTGATGGACGGGAGCGAAGAGCCGACAGGGCGCCGGCGCATCGCGCAGGCGGTGGCGCGTGCGCTGGAGTGGATGCTCGCCCGCCATGCGGCGCATGCATTGCCGCAGACGCCGCTGTGGATCGGCAAGGAACTGTATTGCCCCACCCGGGTCGTGCGCGTGGCCGAACTCGCCGGGTTGTGGCTGGCGCTCCGTTGGGGGCGGCGCGTCCTGGCCGAGGGAGCAGGAGCGGCGCCATGATCCAGACCGAACGCGCGCTGCAGCAGGTGCTGGAATGGGGGCGTTCCCTGACCGGGTTCGCCGACGAGCATGCCGTGGAAGCGGTCAGGGGCGGCCAGTACATCCTGCAGCGCATCCACACGAGCCTGCGCGACACCAGCGCCCGCATCGGCCGCGATCCGCAGGACGAAACGCTGATCGTGGCGTTCTATCGCGAACTGGCGCTGCTGTTCTGGCTCGACGATTGCAACGACCTTGGCCTGATCGCGCCGGAGCAGCTCGCCGCGGTGGAGCAGGCGCTGGGGCAGGGCGAGCCGTGCGCGCTCCCCGGATTCGAGGGCTGCGCTGTGCTGCGCGCTTCGCTGGCCGCGCTCGCCTACGATCGTCGCGACTATGCTCAGCTTCTCGACGATACCCGGTGCTACTGCGCGGCGCTGCGCGCCGGACACGCGCAGGCGGCAGGGGTGGAACGCTGGTCCTACGCCGAGTACCTGCACAACGGCATCAATTCGATTGCCTACACGAACGTGTTCTGTTGCCTGTCGTTGCTGTGGGGGCTGGACATGGCGACCTTGCGTGCGCGTCCGGCGTTTCGCCAGGTCCTGCGGCTCATCTCCGCGATAGGGCGCCTGCAGAACGATCTGCATGGACGCGACAAGGACAGGTCGGCCGGCGAGGCCGACAACGCGGTAATCCTGCTGCTGCAGCGCTATCCGGCTATGCCTGTGGTGGAGTTCCTCAACGACGAGCTGGCCGGCCATACGCGCATGCTGCATCGGGTGATGGCGGAGGAACGCTTTCCCGCGCCGTGGGGACCGTTGATCGAGGCCATGGCGGCCATCCGCGCGCAGTACTACCAGACCTCGACCAGCCGCTACCGCAGCGACGCTGCGGGGGGAGGCCAGCGTGCGCCGGCCTGAACGCGCGGGAGGGCGGCGGCGTGCGCGCGCTGCCGTCGGTCCGATCCGACGCAACGCCGTCGCCCGATGCGACGGATGGAGCGAGCATGAGCGACGCCGCCCTGAGCCGGCGCAAGGACGACCATCTGGACATCGTGCTGGATCGGCGAACGGCGCCGGCCACGGTCGCCGCCGGCTGGGAGTACATCCGTTTCGAACCTGCGCATTGCCCGAGTTGGACCTGACGCACATCGACCTGCGCTACGCTGCTGATCAGTTCCATGACCGGCGGCATGCCACGCGCCGAGGCCATCAACCGGCATCTGAGCGAGGCAGCGCAAGCCTTGGGGATCGCCATGGCGTCGGTTCGCAGCGCGTGAGCCTGCAATCCCGCAACTCCCAGGGGCTGACGCGCGCGCTGCGCCGCCTGGCCCCAGACGTCCCCCTTGCTGGCCAATATCGGCGCCGCGCAACTGCGCGAGGCCGACGGCCTGGACCTGGCGCGCCGGGCGGTGGATGCCGACGGACGCATCGTCCATCTCAATCCGCTGCAGGAAGCGGTACAGCCGGAGGGCGACCGCGACTGGCGCGGCGTCCTGGCGCAGATCGCTCGCGCCGCGCGCAGCGTGGGCGTGCCGATCGTGGCCAAGGAAGTGGGGTCGGGCCTCTCCGCCTCGGTGGCCTGTGCGCTCGTCGAGGCGGGCGTGGCGGTGATCGATGTCGCCGGCGCCGGCGGCACCAGTTAGGCCGTGGTGGAGGGCCAGCGCGCCCGCGATGCCGCCGACCGTGCGGTGGCGATGGCGTTCGCCGATTGGGGGATTCCGACCCCGGCCAGCGTGCAGGCGGTACGTCGGGCCAACGGTGAAGCTGATCGCGTCGGGCGGGATCCGCGACGGCGTCGACGTGGCCAAGGCCATCCGCCTGGGCGCGGACATCGCCGGGCAGGCGGCCGGCGTGCTGCGCGCGGCTACGGTATCCACTGAGGCGGTTGTCGCGCATTTCGAGATCGTCATCCGCCAGTTGGCCGTCGCCTGCTTCTGCACCGGCTCGGCTGATCTGGCGGCGTTGCGTCAGGCGCGCTTGTTGCCCTCGGTGCATCTGCCCGCCGGTTGATGCCGGCGTCGCCCGCACGTGGCGGCGGGCGCCTAGTCTTACTGAGTCAGAAAGTCGCGGATGCGGGGGATTCGCGCTGGTCGCGGATTTGTTAGGGTGCTGCTTCGTGATCAGCGAAGCGCCCCGCCATGCCCGACTGGACAGCCGAGAGTGAAGCCGCATTCGACGCCTATGTCGATGCCCGATGACGCGCTGGCGCCAGCGGCTCGGCGAGGAGCAGCTCGTCGCGCTGATCCAGGAAAGTCTGTCGGTTGCACACAAGACTGGCGCCATCGGCGCTAAGGACCTGGAGCGGGTGGTAGTCGATATCACGGTGCAGCCCAAGGCGCCGTTGCGCATCCGACCGACGCGCGGCTGATGCATCGGGCCATCACCAAGCTCGTCGGGCTTGCCAAGCGCAACCGTGTGCTGCTGCAGAGCCATCTGCGCCTGGCGAAGCGCGCCGCCATCATGGTCGGCCGCTATACCCACGCCCATCAGTTCAAGCGCGCCCGGTGCCAACTCAAGTTCCTGCGGACGCGGCTTGGCCGGATCATCCGCGACATCCGCCGCAAGATTGATGGCGATGCGGTGCTGGAAGCTCGCTTTGGCCCGCTGCTCGATCTGGCGCAGCGGGTGCGTACCCAGGATCAGCATCAGCGCGGCCCCAAGGTCTATGGTAAGCGCTGTTCAGCGGCCACCTACCGGTTGACGGGGCGATCTGCGAGTCTGCGGTTTGTTTGAACCGTTAGGCTTAGAATGGACACAGTGCATAGTGCTATCACGGAGCCGGTGAGGCGGCTTGAGGTCTTCACTGGAGCCGGCCGTCGGCGGAAGTGGAGCGACGAGGACAAGGCGCGGATTGTTGCGGAGATCGTTGCGAGCGGCGACTCGGTCTGTTCGGTAGCGCGACGGCATGGATTGTCGCCGCAGCAGTTGTTTGGCTGGCGCCGTCAGTTGCGAGAAGCTGCGGGCGGTCATTCCGAAGTGGAAGAAGTACAGTTTGTGCCGGCGGTGGT
>NZ_AUGA01000089.1:0-16652 GCF_000426785.1 Bradyrhizobium sp. th-b2 | reverse complement strand
CTCGAGGCGTCGAACAGCCTGCTGGGCGTCATTGTATTTGTCGTAAAGACGAGAAATCGTAATGGTCATTTTGCATCCTTCTTACTTGGCCGAATTATTTGGCTGAATTGACGTTGCCTTGAAAGTCGATGCTTACCGCAGTGGCCGATCCGCCTTTGCTGGCCTGGCCGCGCCAAACGCCGTTGTCGTCCTTCTTCAGTTCGGTGACGTTGGCGTAGCCAGCATCCTCGATCTTCGATTTGGCTTGTCCTTCGGTGAAACTGTTGTGACCCGCGACAGGAGCGTCGGAGTTGTTCTGACCGGCACTGTTGACCGCGTTGTTGTTCGGTCCGGACTGCGCCGGTGGATTTTGCGCTGAGGCCGGCAACGCCGTGGCAGCCGCCAATAAAGAAATGCAAACGAAAAGGAACGGACGTTTCATAGTTATCTCCAAGGTGTGAGGAGTGAGCCAAGCTCGCATCGGCGCTTTAGTTCCTCCATCGCCGCGCTGCTTGCGATCAAGCTCCGAAAAATATCAACCACGTGCCCGCCATGATGAGCCCTGCAAGCGCCAGGCTTACGGCAAGCAGCATCAACATGCTGGGATCGAGCTCGCCCTGGCGCGCTTCGAGTGAAGTCTCAACGATACGTCCGCTCTTGTCTTGATCCACATTTGGTCCCGCGTTCAAAGGGATGGGCTCGACCGTTAGCTTGCGCAAACAGGAAGCGTAGGAAGAGCCGCAGCGAGCCTTCCGCTGTGCTCATGGAATGCTCGATATCGCTGCCGAGCAGTGCCAGCCCGCGGCGTGGGAGCTTTGGCTAAGTCCGGTCGAGCGTCAGTGAGGCCGACGTTGCCGCGCGAAAGCTGCACGCGGATTGATGCCACATCCGGCATCGCGGCCAGACGCCGATGCCATGCATTGTGCCCGCGTCTGATAGTTTCAGTCGCCCGGATAACCGGTCTGCTTTCCCTGAAGACACCAGCGATATTCCTGGGCGTCCGCAGGTCCCGCGCCATCGAGCACGCCCGCGCCGGCCGTAAGCAACATCAAGACTACAAGCTTGCGCACCGACGTCTCCCGTTGCTCAGACCAAATCGTCCTATGGGATCCCAATCGGGCCGTGCGAGGTTCGTTCCTAATCCTCCCGTGCCGCATCTCTTCGCAGTGCTAGGAACATATGGTTGCGCCTCCTGTTGCTCCTGCACGACATGACCGCCATGGCAAGGCGGGAGCTGTCCTCGATAGGTTCAAGGCCCGCAACGGTGTTGGCTACGAGATCGTTGAGGGCCAAATCGATCTCAGCTTTGTGGGTGCCCCATCCGGCCGGCCTCGAAACGCCTCCGAGATGCACATGAAACTCCGCGACAAGCCGGCGTCATCAAGGTCGTGATCAGACCAGGACGTTAATCCGGCGACGCACCCTCCCCGTCTCAAACAGCTGGCTCCGTCCAGCGGACGTATCACATGCGCATACTGAAAAAACGTTCGCCATCGCTGGTAACAAGCCCCTTTCGTGCTCTGAAGGAATATCCGATCGCGTCCACCGTTGTCGCCACGATCGGCTTGATGGCTGCTGCTGCGGTCGTCAATCAACGACTTGCCGACAAGGCGCAACGCGATCATCCGCCACAAGGACGCTTCATCGAAATCGACGGTGTCCGCCTGCACTATGTCGAACGCGGCTCCGGCCGGCCACTGGTCCTGCTTCATGGCAATGGCAGCATGATCCAGGATTTTGAGACAAGTGGTCTCATCGATCTCGCCGCCAAGCACTATCGGGTTATCGTGTTCGATCGCCCGGGCTTCGGCTACAGCCTGAGGCCCCGAAATGTCGTATGGACCCCCGCCGCCCAGGCCGATCTGTTCAGGGACGCGCTTGCGCACCTTGGCGTCGAAAAGGCAATCGTGCTCGGACATTCCTGGGGGGCTTCCGTCGCAGTCGCCTTGGCAAGCCAGCATCCCTCAATGGTCGAGGCCCTCATACTTGCATCCGGATACTATTTCCCGACGGCGCGCACCGACGCGATCATGGCGATGACCGGGCCGGCGATACCTGGTTTCGGTGATATCCTCAGTCACACAGTTTCGCCGATCCTCAGCCGCCTGATGTGGCCTGTTATGCTGCGGCAGCTTTTCGGACCGAAATCCGTCCCTCGAAAATTCGACGGCTTTCCAAAATCATTGGCCGTGCGCCCATCGCAACTTCGCGCCGGCGCCGCCGAGGCTGCGCTGATGGTTCCCGCGGCGATCTTGTCCGCGACGACCTACGGCGAACTGGCCATACCGGTCGTCATCCTGGCAGGCGAGGATGATCGCCTCATCGACATCGACGAGCAATCGGGCAGGCTCCATGACGAGATCAAGCACAGCAAGATGCACCGCCTCCCGGGAGCGGGTCATATGATCCAACAGTCGGATACGGCCGACTTGATGGCTGCGGTCGACGAAGCCGCGGCGGAAACGCTGCATTGAAAAACGTTCTGAGCAGAACTGATTGCGGCTCGAGTGGAATTAGGAACGTTCAGTACAGCGTCCAGTTGGCCTCGAGCTTTCCCTGCCAATCAAAGGTCTTTCAATGTACCATCACGTCAAAAAGCTCATGTTCACGGTCCGCGTCGATGAACCCGATCCTCGGTTCGGCAACATGCTACTGGAACAGTTCGGCGGCGCCAACGGCGAGCTGGCGGCCGCCATGCAATACTCCATTCAGGGCCTCAATTGCGAAGATCCGGATCGCAAGGATCTCTTGATGGATATTGGAACGGAGGAATTGAGCCACCTCGAAGTCGTCGGCTCCCTCGCACGCCTGCATCTGAAGCCCTCGAAGTTCGATCGCGAAGCGGCGGAAGCCGATCCCTTGATCGCGATTGCCGGCGGGGGCGGCGTCAATCTGTTCAACTCGCAAGGCAACGCCTGGACGGCCGACTATCTCAAGATCACGGGCGAGCTTGACGTTGATCTGCGCAGCAACATCGCTGCAGAAGCGCGCGCCAAGATCGTCTATGAACGACTGATCAATTTCTGTGACGACGCCGGCACCAAGGACGCGTTGCAGTTTCTGATGACGCGGGAAATCACTCATATGAAGGCGTTCGCGCTTGCGCTTGAGAGTATGGGAAAGCCCACGTTCAGCATCGGCCGTATCGCTCCTACCCCAGGCCTCGTCGACCAGTTCTTCAACGATTCGACCGGTTCCGGCGACAACGGTGAAATCGACACCCGAGGTCCCTGGAACGAGGGTGACGGCTGGGTTTTCATGGAATCACCGGCGCTGCAGAGCGGCGATCCCGGCGCGGCACCTTCCATCGTTGCCGAGAGTTCCCCGTCCGAAGCGTTCGTTGGCTTCGACGATCTGTTGATCGATCAGCTGCGGGATCTCTTGCATGCCGAGAAACAGCTGACAAAGGCGTTGCCTGAGATGATCGAGGCGGCACGCTATGACCAGCTCCGCGAACTCTTCACAATTCATCTGGCCGAAACCGAAGCGCAGGTCGACCGTCTCGACGAGTGCTTCGGGTTGCTAGGTAAAAAGCCGCGCGCCAAGCCCTGCAAGGGTATGCAGGGACTTGTCGAAGAGGGCGGCGAAGTGATCAAGGAGAGCGCCAAGAAGGACGATGCGGCCGCGGATCTTGCGTTGATCGGCGCGGTACAGCGCGTCGAGCACTACGAAATCGCGGGCTACACGACTGCCCGTAACCTCGCGCAGCAATTGCGGTACGGTGCTGTCGTCGCGCTGCTGTCGAAGACGTTGGCGGAAGAGGAGAACGCGGATCAGCTGCTCAATCAGGTCGCGCGCTCACTGATGTCGGTTGCGAAAATGCCCGCCGCCATCGAGCAGACCTTGTCCGAAGATGAGCCCACCGCGGGCTAGATCATCTTCAGGGTATTGATATTGAAGCAAGGTGGCCCCACGGCGCCACCTTGCTTCGTTCGCCGTCGTCGACACGCCATGGGAGAAACCCGGAAGGGCTCGTTTCCCGTTCCCGCTTTATCGGTACTGTGTATGGCGATCTTCGCGCGGACGAGAGTTGAGTATGGCGCTCCGGATCGGTGATCGCTAAAGGCCCTAACGCGCTAGCCCCCGTCGGGGCCTTTTGCCGTTTGCTGTTCACCAAACGCACAACGCCGCTCACTTAAAATACACGCGAGCGGCGCTGAGCTTCTAGCCCCAGGAAGGACTATGCAAAATCCTGATCAGTATCAGTCGCACGAAACTCGAAAAATTTTAATACCTCCGAAGGGGTAAGGTTGCCGCGCATAGGAACGGGCGCAGCGCGCCGCGGGTTGTCAACGCGTCCGGTGCCGTCTCTCGCGGCGACGCCGGGATGCCCAACTCGGCTCCAGCTTGCTCCCCCTCGCTGGGGCCGTTTTTTTTTGAATTGGTTGCTCATGCCCGACATTTTGATCCGTTGTCCTGAGACCGGAAAGCCCGTTCAAACCGGCTTGGATACCGAGACGGTCATCCTAGAGACTCTGCCAAGCGTCTCGCTTCCGGCCAAGTGTCCGCATTGTGGGCAAGTGCATTATTGGAAGCCTGCGGAAGCTTGGGCCTGGCAGGGTGGGAAACCGGTGCCGCACTAGTCGATTGTGCATGCCACTTGGTGCTCTAAGGTGATCGCATGCGTACTGCCGTAATAATAGCCGTGGGTTTATTGGCGTTGGCAGTCGCTATGTCGCGCGAGCGTCAGACAGATTTCATGCCCACGCAGCCGCTGCCTCCGGTGAACGCGCCTGACGAATGGTATTTCCCGCGACTTGAGGCGACCTTTAAGGGCGCGGTAGCGGCGGTTGCCGCGATGGGAGTTCTGTTCGGCTGGGTGTTTCGGTGCGGGCCGGCTCGGTGGGACGGGACGGCTCTGGATTGCGGTTGCCGCGCGTCATCCAGTCCGCAAGTCGATGCAGGCTTTTTCGCCAGGCGCTCAGACTGGATTCTATTGCAGGCGGGTCATCGTCCATCCGATCGCTCCGCTAGGTCGGCGGCTGCAGCGCCGCCGAGAGCAACCATTCGCTAAGGTGCGCGCCAGTGTCTGCCTGTCGGGCTCGCTTTAGCAGGGCCGCTTTTTCGATGCCCGCGGGCATAGCGTTGGCCTGCTCGCGAAGCTGCCTAGCGTGTTGGGCTAATCTCGCTTCAAGCGCTTCGGTTTGGACCACTCTGCGGCGGATCTGTCCCATGGCTTCCTCTCGTCAGATTCCTGCCCGGACCCGAAGGCGGTCGACCTGGCCGCGCTGCGCCACGTTCCGACCACCAGGGTGCACGATCTCGCCGGGCGCCTGCGCTGCGTGAAGTGCAGCAAGGCCGGCAAACGGCCGGCCGCCGAGCTGCTGCAGCTGTGGCAACGCTGTCCGATCGGAGATAAGGCGTGACTGAGCTGGCGCGCCGACGCGACAAGGACGCGCCGCGAGAGAAATGGGATATCTACTACGACGACGTCCGCGTCGGCTCGATCGGGCAGCGCGCCGGCGTCCCGAACCATGTCGACCAGTGGGAATGGAAATGCGGTTTCTATCCCGGCTGCGACCGATCGACGGCCGGCCCGGCCGGGTCGTTCGACCAGGCACGCGCGGCGTTGGAGGCCGAATGGCAACAGCTGCTACCGACCCTGACCGAGGCGAACTTCCAGGCCTGGCGGGATCAGCGCGACTGGATCGCGCGCAAGCAGGCCATGTGGGAGCGCGGCGAAAAGCTGCCTTCTCAACAGCCATCGTCGCTGATGCGCTGTCCGTGTGGCGCAACATTTGATAGCCATCGGCCCGCTGAGAGCCAAATCCATACCCCACACATTTACGCCGCGCAGAAGCGCGATGGAATCCGACGATGAAAATGAAGGAAGGGCGCCCCTGGGCAGACCCCGAGAGAGCTGCCCGCAGGATCATGGAGCACGCTCGAGCATTCGAACCGATCCAGGACGGCCGGATCTACATCGAGAAGATCAACTATCCCTTCATCGACAAGGACGGCGCATCGCCGGCCGAATACACCGCCGGCCTCAATTACGCCATCGAGCACGACTGGCTGGAGAAGCACGAAAGCGGGACCTACGTGAAGATGCAGCAGGCCGGAAACGATCTGTTCACGGGAGAGCCGCCAGCTGAAGCGGCCTCAAGAGGCTTACGTAGCTTTTAAATTATCTCGCGCTTATGGTCTGTCTTCTTCACCAGAAATTGGCTGGTCTCAGAGCTGGTGTCGAAACCACGGGAGGGCCTAGGATGAGGATGACGTTTGCTGCTTTTGTCGCAGTCGCGACAATTGCCGGTTCGCTCGTTGCAACGCCCGCAAGCGCCCGACGTAACGTCGCCCCCGGCGTCTCGGTTTCGGATCGCTATTGGCCCGCACCTTACGGAGCGAGTCCTAGGCCATACGACGATTTTGGCAGTTGCGAATGGGTGACGCAACGTTTCTGGAATGGCAATGGCTGGCGGATCCGCCGGGTGCGGGTCTGCGGCTGATCCGCGATGACGGCGAGATTTGCAGGGCTTAGCAACCATCGACATCGAGCGGAGGCCGTCGAAATGACGGGGACCGCAAAGCGCAAGGCCGCAGCGATGAGCGATCCATCCCGAACTCGATTGGATGATCTGTTCACCGATGGGTATCGGTTGTTTGTCCATGACCCACGCTGAATCGAAACGGCTCCGGCTTTGCGCCGCATCGAATTTGAAAGCAGCCGCCTAATCCAGGCACAGATCTATCGGGATTGGGCGCCGCACAGACGACGAATGACGCCTGGCCTTGACCCAGATCAACGTTGCCATCACGCCAATCGACAGTGTTTGCTGAACCACGCTACCTCGGACCGATTGCGGGAGCTTGAACATGAAGGCCGTATCCGCCGAAGAAGCTGTTGCGATGATCCCGAACAACGCGCGCGTCATGGTCGGCGGCTTCATGGGCGTGGGCACGCCGGAGCGCCTGCTTGACGAACTGGTCAGACAGAACAAATCGGGCTTGGTGCTAATCAGTAACGATGCGGCAACACCCGGCAAGGGTGTCGGCAAACTGTTCGAGGGCTCGCACGTGTCGAGCATGATCGGCACCCATATCGGGCTGAATCCGAAGGCGCAGCAGCAGATGCTGGGCAAACAGATCACGGTCGACCTGATTCCGCAGGGCACTTTCGTTGAACGCATCCGCGCGGGCGGCTGCGGTCTTGGCGGCGTCCTGACGCCTACCGGCGTCGGCACGCTGGTCGAGGAAGGCAAACAGAAGATCGAAGTCAACGGCAAGCCGTATCTACTGGAGACCGCGCTGCGCGCCGATTTCGCGCTCGTACACGCCTTCCTGGCCGACTACGCCGGCAACCTGTCCTATGCTCTCACCGCACGAAACTTCAATCCAGTCATGGCGATGGCAGCCGACACCGTGATCGTGACCGCCGAACATATCGTTCCGGTCGGCGTCATTGCTCCCGATCACGTCATCACGCCGGGACAACTGGTCGATTATCTTGTCGCGAACGGGTGACCCATGGATGCACAAACCATCATCGCGCGTCGTGTAGCGAAGGAACTGCGGCCCGGCAACCTCGTCAATCTCGGCATCGGGATTCCGACCCTCGTTGCAAACTACGTTCCCGCCGAGCTCAAGGTATTCTTCCAGTCCGAGAACGGCTTGATCGGCACTGGTCCAATTCCCGAACAGGGCATGACCCATCCGCTGCTAACCGATGCCGGCGGCAAGCCGATCAGCGCATTGCCGGGAGCGGCCATTTTCGACAGTGCGATGTCGTTCGGCCTGATCCGCGGCGGTCACGTCGACATGACGGTGCTGGGCGGCCTGCAGGTCGACGCCGCCGGCCACCTCGCCAACTGGATGATCCCGGGTAAAATGGTGCCAGGCATGGGCGGCGCCATGGACCTCGTCAGCGGCGCCAAGCGCGTCATCGTCGCCATGCAACATGCGGCAAAGGGAAAGTCGAAGATCGTCGCCAGGTGCAACTTGCCTCTGACATCCGCGCGCGCCGTGGATCTCGTGGTGACCGATCTTGCGGTGATCGCCTTCCCGGGTGGCAACGCGACCCTTCTGGAAACGGCGCCGGGCCTAACGGTCGCCGAGGTCCTGGCGGTGACGGACGCCGAGCTCACAATTCCCGATGCAGTTCCGGAAATGATCCTCTGAAGAGAGCGAGCCGACGCCATGCGGATTTTTAACGGGTTTGACGAACTCAAGGCAGCGGTAGGTACCGAAATCGGCGTCAGTGACTGGCTGGAGGTAACGCAGGAGCGCATTAACAAATTCGCGGATGCCACCTGCGACGAGCAATGGATCCATGTCGACCAGGAGCGCGCGAAGGCCGAAATGCCTGGAGGTATGACCATCGCGCATGGCCTTCTGTCGCTCAGCCTGACACCGATGTTCATCCGCTCGGTGATGGGCCTGAAAGGGCTGAAAAACACAATCAATTATGGAGCGGACCGGATCCGGTATCTGGCGCCAGTCCCTGCTGGATCAAAGCTGCGCGGTCGCGTCAGCATCGTCGAAGCGGTCGACGTGCCGCCGAACGGGCTGAGGGTCCACTACCGCGTGGCGATCGAGATGGAGGGCGGCACGCGCCCCGCTTGCGTCGCCGACGTCATCGGCCTGCATTACAGCTAGCCGGACCTTCCGTGCTCTAATCGATAATGTGGTAACCGCCGTCGACGTACAGCACGCTTCCCGTGATCAGCTTGGCGCCGTCGAGCGCAAGAAACGCCGTGGCCTTGCCAACGTCATCGATGCTGACGAGACTTCGCGTCGGCGCCTGCGACTGTGCCTTGTCCATCAGTTCATCGAATTCAGGAATCCCGGATGCCGCGCGCGTGGCGAGTGGCCCCGGCGAAATGGCATGAACCCGAATGCCTTTCGGGCCGAGCTCGGCCGCAATGTAGCGCACCGCCGCCTCAAGCGCCGCCTTCGCGACGCCCATGACATTGTAGTTCTTCACCACCATTTGGCTGCCGTAGTAGGTCATGGTGAATAACGTGCCGCCGTTCTTCATCAGCGGTTCCGCAAGATGGGCCATGCGCATGAACGACCAGCAGGACACGTCCATGGTCTTCTGGAAGCCCGCCCGATCGACGTCGACCACACGGCCGTGCAACGCTTCCTTCGGTGAGAACGCGATCGAGTGAAGCAGGAAGTCGAGCTGCCCCCACTCCTTCTCGATCCGCTCGAATACCTTCTCGGTCTCGCCCTCGACCATCACGTCAAGCGGCATGAAGATCGGCGATTCCAGCGCTTTGGCCAGCGGCTCGACGTGCTTTTTGGCCTTCTCGTTCAGATAAGTGACAGCGAGGTCGGCACCGAGCGCGCGAAACGCCTTGGCACAGCCCCAGGCGATCGATTGGTCGTTGGCGATACCAACGATCAAGCCCTTTTTGCCCTTCAGCGCGATCTTGGTCTCAGGATAAACCGGGATACTCATGACACTCGCTCGCTTTTTGAATTTGGCAATGGCTGGCTCATGAGCAGCGTCAACGTATGCTGCGCGATCATCAGTTCCTCATCGGTCGGCACGACGTAGACGGGAACTCGGCTGTCTGATCGAGATATTTTGGTCGCATGCCGTGCGTTCTCGACGGGATCGAGCTCGATCCCGAGCCATGCCAGCCTTTCCGAGATGCGGGCACGGATCGAAACCGAGTTTTCGCCGATCCCCGCGGTGAAGACGAAGCCGTCGAGCCCTTCCAGCGCGGCTGCCAGCATGCCGGCGTTGAGGCCGACGCGATAGACGAAATAGTCGATCGCAAATACAGCCCGCGGGTCGGCGCTATTCTCGAGCTCGCGCACATCGTTGCTGACGCCGGACAGACCTTTCAAGCCGCAATCGCGGTACAGGAAGTCTTGTACCTTGGGCGCGGACATTCCCTTCTCGGTGAGCAGGTACAGGACGACACCGGGATCGATCTGGCCAGGCCGCGTTCCCATCGCAAGACCATCGAGAGCCGTGAATCCCATCGTGCTCTCGACGCTCCGACCTGCCCGCATCGCGCACATCGAGGCGCCGCTGCCGAGATGGGCCACGATCACACGTCCGACCGCGACCTCCGGCGCCATCTGCGGCAGCCGCTTGGCCACATATTCGTAGGACAAGCCATGGAAGCCGTAGCGCCTGATGCCTTCGGCGTACAGTTGGTGCGGAATGGCATAATGGTCCGCCAGCGGGTCATGATCGCGGTGGAACGCCGTATCGAAGCAGGCCACCTGCGGCAAGGCCGGAAAATTGGTCATCAGAGATTTAATGGGCGCCAGATTGTGCGGCTGGTGCAGCGGCGCCAGCGGCGCATAGCGTTCCAGCCGCGACACGACCACGGGATCGATCAGCACCGGACGCGCGTAGTCCGGACCGCCGTGAACAACCCGATGGCCGACGGCGACGGGGTTGATTCTGAGCTCATCTCTCAACCAGGAGCCCGCGACGGACATGGCGGCAGGAACATCGGCTATCGCCTCGATCGGATAAGCGCGGTCGACCAGCGGCTCGCCGCTGGAGCCGCTGGCACGCATCCGCGGCCGGCTGCCGATGCCATCGATCTGGCCCTTCAGTTGCCGCCACAGGCGACCCTCGCCTTCCACCTCGAAGACCTGAAATTTCACGCTGGAGGAGCCGGCATTGACGACGAGGATCGTATCCATGGCGGTCACGCTGCTGCGATGGGAGCACTGCGACGCCGGGCAGCCGCGTAGAGGCAGGCCACGGCAGCGGATGCCATCCTTGACCTCGCAGAGTCGGCGCGCGATGTGAGCACGATCGGAACGCGCGCGCCGAGCACGATGCCGGCGCCATCCGCCTTGGCGAAATAAGCAAGATTCTTCGCCAGCATGTTGCCGGACTCGAGGTCGGGCACGACCAAAATCTGGGCCCGGCCAGCGACTTCAGACCTGATGCCCTTGATCCGCGCCGCCTCCATGTCGATCGCATTGTCGAAAGCGAGTGGACCATCGAGCAGCGCGCCGGTAATCTGCCTGCGGTCTGCCATCTTGCAGAGGGCAGCCGCCTCGATGGTCGACGGGATCTTCGACGTCACCGTCTCGACCGCCGACAGGATTGCCACCCGCGGTGTCGTGCCAAAGCCGGCCTGATTATAGAGATCGACGGCGTTCTGGATGATATCGCGCTTGTCGTCGAGGTCGGGGAATATGTTGATGGCGGCATCGGTGACGAACACCGTTTCGGTATAGGCAGGCACATCCATGACGAACACATGGCTGATGCGCCGGTCGGTGCGCAGCCCACCGACCTTTGCTGTCACGCTGCGCATCAGCTCATCGGTGTGGAGGCTGCCCTTCATCAGGACTTCGCCTCTGCCTTCATGAATCAGCTCGACGGCCTTGGCCGCGGCAGCGGCCTCTGTTGGCGGCGTATCGACGATCTCATAGCCCGCGATGTCGAGATTGTGCTGCGCTGCGGCATCCCGGATCCGCGCGGCCGGACCGACAAGAATCGCCTTGATGATCCCGGCTTCAGCGGACTCGATCGCCCCTCGTAGTGAGCTCTCGTCACAGGGATGCGCGACGATCGTGGAGACCGACGGGACGCCCTTCGCGGCGACTATGAGGCGATCGTATTTCGAGCCCGGCTGGGTCTCGTTCGCTCCGGTTGCCATGATACCCATCGTTCCGCTCTGAGTTGTTATGATGCGCGGGCTTTTGGATCGAAAGGGACGGTGTTGTTGTGCCCGTCGAGCCCGAACAGCCCGGCGACCTGCTTCAACCGCTTGGCCACCTCGCCGGATATCTCCGCGCTTGCCGACAGCACGTCCTGAATGGCGGCAAACGCCTTGCGGCGTTCGTCCATATTTTCCAGTAACAGTTTTGGAATGGCCGCCAGTGCGGCCTCTCGATTAAGCAGCAGCATGAAGAACTGCTCGCGGACCAGCATCTTGAACTCCGAGAGCGTCATGCGCGCGGCCTCATCGGCCTGGCGAAGCCGCCGCAGCGCTTCAAGGCTGCGCTCGTCGACCATGCCCCGGGCCGATCCGACATAAAGCAAGGCCCGAATGCCTGCCTCTCGCATACCACCCGAGCCGATCCTGGATGTCAGCTCCGCAGTGCGGGCTTGCAAGAGCTCGCGGCGCTTTGGATCCATCTCGCGGCGTTGTGAGGCTGCCGACTGCGGATCAACCCCGACGGCGGCTTGCAGCGCCGGCGAGCCATAAATGGCAAGGAACATCGCCTCGCTCAGCGCCTCCTGCGAGTCGCGCCACTGATCGAGCGAACTGACGATCTGCTTGGATAGCCGCTCCTGGAACGCCAAGAAGGGATTGTCCTCGGCGACAGGCTTGCGCGTGTCGCGCGCCTTCTCCGCAGCGTTCTCCACCATTTTCATCCATGGGTTTTCGCTGCTAAACGCCTCGTATTGCAGGCGGAGCGGATGCCAATTGCGCATCATCTCCGCCATCTGTGGCGTCACCATCGATTTGACCCATGGCTGCACGAATTTCTGATAAGCGGCGAGATTCATTTCCGAGACACGCTTGGCAGTCTCGAACCGCCGCTCATCTTCAGGCGAATTTCCGCCCATCGCGCGAATGTCGTCGAGCGTGCGGGCCTCGCAGCGCATCACCCACTGCCCAACCGCTAGCTCATCATTGAGCGTGTCGGATCCCCTCGCCTCGAACGTCGCCTCGTAAAGGCCGGGCGGCAGCACGTCGATCAAATCGATGTTGCTTGAGAATTCCGCATGCTCTTTCTTGGCGACGCCGCCGGAAACGAAAATGCCGAGATGACCGACCGTCTCATGCACGGTGTAGACGATGGTCTGCCCGTGCGCCCTGATCTCGTCAACGTCCGCGTAAAGGTCCAGAATCCAATGCAGCGCCTGTTGCGGAGGCGTAATGTTGTCCCCTTTTGAGCAGAACACCACGATCGGCGAATGAATATTGCGCAGATCGACCGCGGCTCCGTTGGACATCTTGACACGGCCGCCAGCTAGATTGTTGCCGATGAAGAGCTCATCGACGATGAACTGGATCTCCTCGGCATTGAGGTTGACGTGCCCGCCCCACCAGCGCTCGAATTCGAGATAGCGATCGGCCTCGGTGTCGACTTTGGAGAAGACGTTGTACTGCTTTGACCACAACGTGTTCGAGGGATTCTGGTTCTCGAAGTTCTGCACCAGCCAGGCACCGTCGAACTTGCCTGCGCCGAGGTCACTGGAAAGTGCGGTTAACCAGCTTCCGCCGAGCAGTCCGCCGGAATAGCGCATCGGATATTTGCCGTGCACGCCAGCCCAATAAGCGAGCGGCGCTCCCGCCACGATCACCGGACCGAACAGTTCCGGCCGTAGCGAGGCAAGGATCATGATTGCCCAGCCGGCCTGGCAGTTGCCGATCACGCATGGTTTGCCATCAGCCTCGGGATGCCGCTCGATGACCTTTTCGATGAAGATGGCTTCAGCGCGCGCAATGCGCTCGATGGTCTGTCCCGGCATTGGCTCGGGCAGGAAGCCGATGAAATAGCAGGGATGCCCTGCCTTCATCGCGACGCCAATCTCACTGTCGGCCTTGAAGCCGCCGATCCCCGGTCCATGACCCGCACGCGGGTCGACAACAACGAACGGCCGGCGCTTGAGGTCGATTTCCACATCCTTGGGCGGGATAATGCGCACCAGCGCATAGTTAACAGGCTGGTCCAGCTTGCGGCCGTCCAGGATCAGCTCGGCTGCATAGCTCAAGACGTGCGGTGCCGTCTGGGCAACGTGCTCACGATACTGGTCACCGCGCTGGCGCAGGATGTCCAGAAGCAGCACGCTGCGCTGTCCGGCATCCACCATATATTCGACGGCTTTGGCGACGACCCCCGACATGGGCCCGCCCGGGAGTTGCGGATTGTCCAGCGACATCATTTCAGTCCTTCCGCTAGCTATCCAATCGAAAGCGTGTTGCGCGCTCGGAATGTTGATTTAGGTCAAGCCACGAGCACGGCCCTGCGCCCTTTTTGGCGCCGGGAGGACGGGTCCATGCCGGTGCCTGAGAATTACGCAGTGAGCGAATGTCTGCGCGATGGCCGAAGGGTCAAAATCCGCTCGTTACGGCCTGACGACGAAGACGACATGCTGGCTGCAATCAGCCGCACCGGCAGCCAATCACTTCAACGCCGCTTCTTCGTTCCCAAGCGCAGCTTTTCGGAGAAGGAAGTTGCTTTCTTCATGAACATCGATTTCGCCAAACACGTCGCCTTGGTTGCGCTTGCCGACGAGGACGGAAGCGAGGTGATCATCGGCGGTGGTCGCTATGTCGTCGCGGCGTCGGGAGTAGCCGAGATCGCCTTCGTGGTGATCGACGACTACCAGGGACAGGGCGTCGCCACCTTGCTCATGCACCACCTCATCATTCTGGCGCGCACGACCGGGCTCAAGCAAATCGTCGCCGAAGTCCTGCCGGAGAACGCGGCGATGCGAAAGATTTTCAGCAAATTCGGCTTTCACAAGCGGGGTGGAGGAGATCCGCGGATCATTTGCCTGGTACTGCCCCTCTAGGGCCGTGGCACCCCGCCCAAGCCTGCACGCCACCGATTACCAGTCGCCCAACGCCTAGTTACCCCGAAGGAAACTCACTATGAGCAAAGCAAATACAGACGAGCGGTCCAAGAGCAGCATCCCTAACGTCCGTCGAGCCGAAACGCGCGACGCAACTGAAAAAAATTTGTTCTGCCCAGCATCGAAATTTGGCACTGCGCAAACGTCGACCTGGCTGATTGGCTCCACAAAAACGGCACCTGGCAAGCCGTTCCTAAGAAACCGCGGATCTAGCGTTTCCGCGGGGTGGCGCGCGCGGCAGCCGGGGACAGTTGAGGGGGGCATCCGCGAAGTAATTGGCAGGACCCTCCGAGCGCTGGCGGTGCCGCCAGTGCTGACGAAAGTCGATGTCCCCGCGCGCACGACCTATTGCCATGCCTTCGGGCAATGGTCAGCGACCGAACGGCGTGACGTGGCGCTAAGGTGCATTTTGGTTGCTCGGTTCGGCCTCCAAGGTTTGGACTGCCTGCCGCATCGGCTCAGGTGAGATACGGACCACGCCTCCAAGGCCTTGCTCCAATTCGAGGAACATTGCGACAGCACCGGCCACCGCAAGCGCGCACAAAGTCAAGGTGATCGCTGAGGTGAAGTTACGCGGCGCAAAAAGACCGAAACTGGCGAACAGCAACGCAAGCCAAAAGACGAGGAGCGCGACGAACGCTTTCGGCGTTCTCTGCCCAATCTGCTGGGCGAGAAGCCATCGGGTCTCCCCGATCTTGGCCGCAAGGGTCATCGCCTGAGCCAGCCACCATTGATCGCGGGGATTAGCGGGTTTCAAGGCGAGGAGCATGTCCTCCAGCCGCTGCAGCAGTTCGTAGGTTGACGGATTGTTGAGACGCACATCGGCGCGATCGTCCGGAAACAGGTCAACCGTCTTGTGCTCGGCATACTGTAGGAGCATGTTGCGCGCCGGTTCCGCATCGGCCCCGTATCGGCGCAGTATGCGGTCCAGCCGGAGGATTTCCGCCGACAGCGCCGTCACTTGCCCGCCGAGCCGAGTGAACGATGTGTTGGCGTTAGAGATAAGCAGCCCAAGCACCAGCGCCGAAACGGTGGCCACCACTGCCGTCGATACGGACACAAGGTTTTTTGTCTCGTCCGTCAGGTGATGCTTTGGCAACCGCTCTCTGACCTCCGCGCCAGCGAACGCCCCGGCGAGGATAGCGGCAAAGGCGATAAGCCCAATAACTACGGTATTGTTCATCTTGGGTTCCCTCCGCAGACGAGCTGGTTTGAGAATGACCCGGAAGGCCTCGATCAAAGGTCGCCGCCGGATTGGTATCGTCGAGCGATTTAACTGAGCAAAGTTGGTTTCACCGTGGCGATCTTTTGCCGTATCCGGTTGACGGACGCCCTATCTGGGTGACCGGCTCGTGAGAGCCGCGATTGGCGGCCTTCACCTAACCTGCGGGTTGGGACTGCCAGCGCGGGCGGCGTGGTTCAACTCGCCTTACGCGGCCCCAGAGTGGCCCCGCTGCAAGGGCCCATAGCTCGGCGCGATTGTTGGATCGTAACCCGGTAGGCAACCGACTTACTCCCATCAAAAAAACTCAAGCGACGTATCGCACACAGGACTCGTCCGCACCACAGTTCCAACCGCCGGAAACCAGCTCCGCAGCGCGGACAGGTCGCGTCCGTCTTACGCATATGCTTCACCCAAAGCCAAACCAGTCAATGACGGCTTATTGGCCAAACTCCTAGAGCTATTCTAGCCTCTCCTACACACGGCAGGCAGGGAATATGTCCTTTGACCCGATGGCCGCTGCGGTTGATGGTGGTGTCCTAATTAGGACACTCGCGAAGGGAGATTAGGACACTTCATCTGACGGGGCCACGGCCCCAGATTAATGGCCGCTTCGATGATCTCTGCATGCGAGCAGATATTTAGCTTTCTGAGCAAGCGAAGGCGTTGGGTCGCAACTTGCGCTTCAGTCCCGCCGATCTGGCGAGCGATGCCAGCATCGGACCGCCCCAGAGCCATGCGCCTGAGGATTTGTTTTTCACGCTCCGTGGGCGGCACTGCCGACGTCTTCATAGCGCGAACATAGCGATCGCAGCGATGACGATCGGCCTCAACCCCAGCGCTATAATCCAGAGTGGGATAAGTATGCCAGTGCTCATGACGCAATCCCGCGAAGGACTTAAAATCTACATCTGGAATTCGGCAATGCTAGTG
>NZ_AUGA01000088.1:0-17551 GCF_000426785.1 Bradyrhizobium sp. th-b2 | reverse complement strand
TCCAGAATCAATTGCGAATGCGCTTCGATGCGCTGCGATTTGCGGTCACCGCCCTGGCGTTTAGGAACGATGTCGCCAACTTCCTTGAGGCGACCGCGCCAGCGGATCGCACTGGCCGCGCTGACACCAAAGCGCTCAGCAGCCTGTCGACAGGACATGCCACCGTCAATCGCGGCTATAACCCTTTGACGAAGATCAACCGAAAGCGCCCTGGCCATACATGCTGGCCTCCCTCGCCAGCATGCAGCTTGAATCTGACTCGCGCCGTTTTGGGAATCCCCACCCGATTCATTCCGGTCGGAAAATGCTCTAGACGGACCAGCGGCGGCCTCCACGGGTAGTTGGGTCGCGATCGATGAAGAGCTGGCGAAATTGGCAGTCCCAGCCAAGTGATGGTCTGTTTCTTTTCCCACTCGTCGACCTCTCTGCTCCTTGCCGAATTTCACTGATGCTTGCCGATCATATGCGAGGTGCATGTCGCATTTACATTTTCAATGGTTAAGCAAACAGCATCGTATCGATTGGATGCAACAATGTCCCATGTGCCGTCTGGTTACCTCTTAAAGTTCCCACCCTGTTTGCATCTTTCCATATGCGCGGCCGATCGTCGTTCAATCGCGCTGGTCCCTTGACTTCGTCTCAGCTGCTGAGCAATCGGGGAGCAACTCAATGCTTCTGGGATCCCCCAATCGATCGAACTGAACAGCAATCTCAGAGAACTTTCGCTCCGCGTCCGATATCGATAGTGCGGAGAGGCGCAAACACCTAGCGGGCATCGAAGTTGAGGAGAATTTTCCGGTCGGCGAATTCACTGGTGGCTCTGCTGTACGGGGCAATCTTGCGCAGAAGCTTATGGGGTAGGGGGCTGGATGCATTCAGAAGCCTGACGCATCTATCGAGAAGCTCTTGGGTGATGTCGTGCGGCTTGAGCAGCTCTTCAAAATACCTTAGGGTGATCTGGATACTTGCGATCAAAATACGCTGGCTGATCTAGCCAAGATGCTTAGCCCACACGGGCTGATTGCACCCCGATCACGTGTGAGGCGGACTGCGGTGAATGCGATAGGATGCCGGGTATGCATGTCTGCTGCCTCAAGCAGTGTTTGACCTGATCGACGAGCCCTTCGCCTTGGCGAGCCGTTTGCGCCGCTTGCATTCCTCATCCGGGCTCGAGCCATGAAACGGCGATCACAAAGATCTTGCACCGAAAAGAACACATGCTGCCGAAACATCTACGCCGCCTCGAATCCGAATCGATCGAAATTATGCGTGACGTGGTCGCCGAGTTCAAAAGACCGGTGATGCTTTACTCGATCGGTAAAGACTCGAGCGCGATGCTGCACATCGCGATCAAGGCATTCTATCCCGCAAAGTTGCCTTTCCCCCTGCTTCACGTGGACACGACTTGGAAGTTCCACGAGATGATTAGCTTCCGGGATGAGACAGCCAAGCGGCTCGGCCTCCAGCTGATCGTCCACATAAATAAGGAGGGCGTCGCGCGCGGGGTCAATCCGGTCGACGCCGGCTCTGCGCTTCATACCCAGGTGATGAAGACCGACGCGCTGAAGCAGGCGCTCGACCTCCACGAATTTGATGCTGCCTTTGGTGGAGCGCGGCGCGACGAGGAAAAGAGCCGCGCAAAAGAAAGGATACTCTCGTTCCGTTCCGCGGGACACGTATGGGACCCGCGTAACCAGCGGCCGGAGCTCTGGAACCTGTTCAACACACGGATCCGCCGGGGCGAAACCATGCGCGTTTTTGCGATGTCAAACTGGACCGAAATCGATGTGTGGGAATACATCATGCTCGAGAAGATCCCGGTTGTCCCGCTCTACTTCGCAAGGCAAAGGCCGATCGTGCGTCGAAATGGCGCGATGATCATGATCGATGACAAGCGGTTGCCGCTTGACTCCGACGAAGTTCCGGAAATGCGGATGATCCGTTTCCGTACGCTTGGATGTTATCCTTTGAGCGGGGCTATTGAGCCCGGTGCAGCGACGATCGAAGATATCGTCGCGGAACTGCGGACCGCGAGGCTGTCGGAGCGCCAGGGACGCCTGATTGATACCGATGAAACCGGTTCGATGGAGAAGAAGAAGCGGGAAGGCTACTTTTGATGCTTGCCAAGCCGATAGTGGAACCGTTCCAACCCAAGTCAAAGGATCAGTTGCGATTCATCACATGTGGTTCAGTGGACGACGGGAAGTCGACCCTGATCGGCCGCCTGCTGCACGATAGCAAGTTGATTTACGAGGATCAGTGGACGGCGCTTGAACGGGACAGTGCCAAGCACGGCACCTCCGGCCGCGACGTCGATTTCGCGTTGCTCGTCGACGGGCTTGAAGCTGAACGCGAGCAGGGCATCACGATCGATGTGGCTCATCGCTTCTTTGCGACAGAGCGGCGCTCGTTCATGGTGGCCGACACGCCCGGCCACGAACAGTACACCCGCAACATGGCCACCGGCGCCTCCAACGCTCAACTCGCGGTCATCCTGATCGATGCACGCAAGGGCGTGCTGGTCCAAACCAAGCGCCACTCCTTCATCTGTTCGCTGCTTGGTATTCGGCATCTCGTCCTGGCCGTGAACAAGATTGACCTCGTTAGCTACAAAAAAGAGATCTTTGACCGGATCTTCGCAGACTATGTGGCGTTTGCTGCCGATCTTGGCTTTGCCTCGATCGTTCCGATTCCGATCTCCGCCCGGTACGGCGACAATGTCGTCGATCGCTCCTGTAATACTCAGTGGCATGATGGCCCATGCCTGCTCGGTCACCTTGAGAGCATTGACATCGGCTCCGACAGCGCGGGCCAGGCGTTCCGCTTTCCTGTCCAGTGGGTGAACCGGCCGAATATGGATTTCCGCGGTTATGCCGGGTCCGTGGCTTCGGGGAGCATTTCTGTGGGAGACGATATCGTTGTCGCCACATCCGGGCGGATCGCGCGAATCAAGCGGATCGTGACTCGGGACGGCGATCTCGCTTGCGCTGAGTCCGGCGACGCCATCACGATTGCGCTTGAAGACGAGATCGATGTCCGCCGTGGCGATCTCCTGGCACGACCGACCGAGCGGCCGCAGGTCGCCGACAAGTTCGCCGCTCATCTGATCTGGATGGATGAGGACCCGCTTATTGTCGGACGCAACTACATTCTGCGCATCGGGACGCAGACCACAGCCGCTTACATTACCGCAATCAAGCACGAGATCGACGTCAATACGCGTGAGCATCAGGCAGCTAGGACGCTGAGTCTCAATGAGATCGGCTTTTGCAATGTCTCAACGGCACTGCCCGCGGCGTTCGATCCTTACGAAGTGAATCGCAAGACCGGATCATTCATCCTCATCGACCGTTATACCAATCGTACGGTCGCAGCCGGCATGATCGCATCTCCATTGCGACGGGCTGCAAACGTCGCCTGGCAACCCCTTGACGTGGGAAGGAAGGAGCGGGGCCGCCCTCAAGAACCAGAAGCCTTGCATTATCTGGTTCACCGGCCTGTCCGGCGCGGGAAAGTCGACGATTGCCAATATCGTCGATCAGAAGTTGTTTGCAATGTCGCGGCATGCCATGTTGCTGGATGGGGACAACGTCCGGCACGGACTAAATGTGGACCTCGGTTTCTCCGATGTCGACCGCGCGGAGAACATTCGGCGTGTCGGAGAAGTTGCCAAGTTGATGGCGGACAGCGGCTTGATCGTGATCTGCTCGTTTATCTCGCCTTACAGGGCGGATCGAGACCTGGTGCGCAACTTGGTAGGTGGGGAGGAGTTCATCGAAGTCTTTGTCGACACGCCGATCGAAGAATGCACGCGGCGCGATCCCAAAGGTCTCTATTCAAGAGTGAAGTACGGTAAGATCAAGAGCTTCACCGGCATCGATGCGTCCTACGAAGCCCCCATAAGACCCGAAATTCATCTCAGGACCATGGAGCAAACGCCTGAGCAGTCAGCGGAAGTTGTGGTCGGTGCCTTGATAGCGCGCGCAATCCTTGGCGGTTCGTAGCGCAGAACCTGACACTGCGCATCGCACGATAGATTTTGTAGGAGATGAGCTCACCAGTCTGCTGGCTGGCCAAGGCGACTCGGGTTAAGCAGGGGCATCGATCCGAATTGTCCTCTAAAGGAACAAAATGGTCGCACCCGCTCGTCGATTGCCCGCTTCTGGTTACGTGCGCGAAGTCGACGGTCAGTTCAAAACCGAATTCGCGACCAGAGATGGAGCTTGGGCAGGAGCGGAGGAGCTCAAGAAACGCCGTCCCATGCTCCAGGTCAGAGTCTACGACGCAATGATAAAGGACCACCGCGCGGCGTCGCGGTCAGGCAATCTCGTTGCTCAAGCGCTTCAAGGTCTTCTACACACTGATCAGCGCGAAGATCCGCCTGCAGAAACCCGGTATTCCGGCCTGGTTTCGGCAAGGATCGCGCATGAAGCGAGAGGATCAGCCAACTTCACTTGTCTGCAGGCATCGAGCTAGCAGGCGAAACGCCGACCATCCTGTTGTCGCCCTAAGGACTTGCAGCCAGCTCGCTGGAATCCTCAAACTCTGCCGCTGCGTCGGTCTTTAGCTGCCACTAAAGATGCGTGTCAGGAAAAATTCACGCGACAAAACCTCGGAGAGGGTTGAAACGGACCTGGCGTCAAGTTGTACGATCTTGAGATAGGCGGCTTAGGTCCCCAACGTCCCAAATTCTCAAGGAGCGCCGGTGTGCGAATGTCTCAAGTCACAAGCTCACGTAGAATGAGTCCCGTTGGCGATCGCGCGCGGATACAGATGCACGCATGGCGTATTTTATGAGTGCCGTTGGCGTCGTCGAACTTCCCAGGCGGCCGTCAAGCTTGAGCTCCGTTGACCAACACAACTTAAGGAGGTTTGTGTGACAAGACAGCGATCTCTGCTGACGCCTGGTCCATTGTCGCTGTCGGAAGCGGTGAAGAGCCAGATGCAGCTTGATCTAGCATCGCGCGATTGCGAGTTCAAGGACGTGACCACCCGCATGAGGTGGCTGATGCTCAATCTGCTGGGGAATGCCGAGGACTACTCGGTGGTCCCTATTCAGGGAGGCCGCTCCTTTGCAATGGAGGCCGCTCTGTCTTCATTTGTGTCCCAGGCCGACAAGCCGCTCGTTTGCATAAGCGGCATCTACGGCGAGCGCATTCTTAAAATTCTGCGCTCTGGGGCATCGAAGCGCTGAAGCTTGTCAAGCGAGCTACCGAGCCGTTGGACCCTCAGCAGGTTGCCGAACATCTGAGCCGAAATCCCGGCGTGACGCACTTATGTCTTGTGCATTGCGAGACGACGACGGGGATCGTTAATCCGCTGGAACAGATCGTCGAGGACGCGAGACGACGCGGTGTACAGACCATCGTCGGCTGCATGAGCTCCTTCGGTGCGATTAACATTGACCTAAACGGCGATGGGCCTGACGTCCTGGTGACGTCAAGCAACAAGTGCATAGAAGGGCCGCCGGGAGTCGCTTTTGTCATCGCGTCTCGCGTGCTGCTGGAGAATGCGGCCAGGAGCCGAGGTCATTTGTGCTTGACGTGAGGGACCAATGGCTCTCGCTCGAGCGCACAGGCGAGTGGCGGTCGACTCCCCCGACCCACATCGTTCAGGCAACCACGAAGGCGTTGGAGATTTTGGACGGGGAAGGTGTTCATGTCAGACGGCGTAGGTACGAGAAAGTAAGGGACGATCTCGTCAAGCAACTCGAAGGAGTGGTGTCTCCGCTGCTGTCTGCGGACTTGCGGTCGCCGGTTTGCGTCGCGTTCAATGCGCCTTCCGGAATCGCGGATCAAGCCGGATTCGACGGGCTATATCGTCACTTGGCGGCCCATAACCTTTATGTCTACGCCAAGCTGCACCTTGCGACGCGGAGTTTTCGGGTCGGTTGTATTGGGGAAATTCAATCCAGTTGGATCGAGCGGTTGGGGTGCGCTTTTCGTACATATTTCCGGTCCGCTCAGGCTCCGTCAGCAGGGCCGATGTTAGCCCCGCAGACTTGCGGGACTCGCGTCGAGGTGTCACCTCCAGGCGCAAGGACCTCGCAGCTCTCATTTTCGGCCGAAACGGCTGTCTTGCACGCGGGCTATCGACGCGACCCGGTGACGAAAGCCGTTGCAGTGCCGATTTACCAGAACACGGCTTATGAACTCGACGGCGACCTAAATCACATTGCTGACGTGTACAACGTAAAGGCTGATGGGTTCACCTATACCAGGATCATCAATCCGACGACCCGCGCGCTGGAAAGGAGGTACGCGGCCGTCGATATGGGAAGCGACTCCCTCGCCGTTGCATCAGGTCAAGCGGCGACGTTCCTCGCTATCGTCAACTTGTCAAGTGGCGAAGTGGGGGACAATGTCGTCGCATCTCCGTATCTATATGGCAATATTTGGAATCTGCTCCACAACACATTGAAGCGTCTCGGCATCAGCGTTAGGACGGCAGATCCTCGAAGGCCCGAGACATTTGAACGCGCCATCGATGATCGCACGATATGTCTGTTCGGAGAGGTGATTTCAAATCCTTGTTTGATCCCGCTTCCGGTCAAACGGCTGGCGGAGATCGGCCGAAAGTACGGCGTTCCCCTGGTCGTGGACAATACGACGACGCCACTGGTATGCCGGCCGTCAGCTCTCGGCACTGCGATTACAACGTACTCCGCGACGAAATATATCTGCGGTCATGGCACGACGCTCGGCGGGCTCATCGTTGACAACGGTGAATTCAGCTACCAGGCAGCCTCTCGTTTTCCGTTGTTCAACAGTCCTGATGATGCGCATGGCGGGATTATCTGGCGCAACGCGCTGCGCGATGTCGATGATCTAGGGAAGAGTGAGTTTCTCCTAAAGGCCCGCATGACTTGGTTGCGCGATACTGGCGCGGCCATCGCCCCTTTGCCAGCTTTCAACTGATCCAAGGGCTTGAAACGCTGCCGCTTCGCATGAAGCAGCACTGCGCAAACGCCAGGATCGTGGCCGAGGTTCTTAACGAGCATCCAAAAGTGCGCCGTGTCTTCTATCCGGGGCTCTTTGAAGGAGCGGATCGGGAAACCGTCGACCAGACACTCAACGCCGCATACGGACACGGGGCTATGGTCATGTTCGAGGTGGAGGACGAAGAGGCAGGGCGCAAGTTCATCCAGAACGTCGGCTTGATGTATCACGTTTCGAATGTGGGAGATGCACGTACGCTCGTGACGCATCCGGTTTCTACGACCCACACCACCGTCCCACGGGAAAAACGCGAGGCCGCCGGCATCTTTGGCGGCTCGATCCGACTTTGCGTCGGTATCGAAGATGTCGACGACATCGCGCGCGATCTGGACAAGGCGCTTTCCGCAATCTGACAACCTGCAAGGCAATCAGGAAGAGGTTCTCATGAATCAGGCAGAAGCTTGGAAACTGAGGTCATCACGCTATGAGGCCGTGCAATTCAGCGGCGAGATCAATAAGCAACTCTCCAAGCTGAGGCCCGACAATATAACGGGAGCCGCCTATATTACCAAAGATTGCGCTGTAATTGCAGCTTGCGCGCTCGCGACGGTGTGCGTGTCATGGTGGCTCTATCCGGTCGCAGTTCTTCTGATCGGCGCCTACCAGCGCGGATTGACAACAATCGCTCACGATGCGGCTCACCGCACGCTCGCAAAGAACACGACGTGGAATTACCTACTCGGGATCCTATTCGCTGCCTATCCGTTGTTTCAGCGCCACTGGGCCTACCGGATTTCACACGTCTATTTGCATCACCCGTATCTGGGCGATCCCGACAAGGATCCCGACCTGAAGTTCTTCCTGGCCAGCGGCGTTTACAAGGTGCAGCCTCCGGAGCGCTACGCTTTCAACATCATCTGGAAGCCGATATTCGGCGGCGCGACAATCGCATATCTGAAATATCTCTGGACCAATCGGTTTGCGATAGCAGATGTCGAGGACCAGAGCCGGTCAGGCATGCTCGTGGACAAGTACGGCTTCTATCTGTTCTGGATCAGCATACTGGCCGGATCATATGCTCTTGGGCTGCTCCATATCGTCGTCCTGTTCTGGATTGTGCCCTATCTCACCACGTTTCAGGTCCTCGGCTGGTTTATCGAGCTCGCCGAGCACTCATCAATGTGCGAAACCGAGACGCAGAACGTCTATCTAACGAGGAATCGGAAAGGAAGCTTCCTCGAGCGGGCGATTTTTGGGCAGAATCTCGATGAGTACCATCTTGAGCATCACCTTTCGCCAGGTATCCCGTTTTGGCTGTGCACAAAGCGCGAAAAATTCGAATGCAGGATCCGGACTACGCGAAAGTTGCCGCAAGCTGGGGAGGGCTCTTTGTCAGGGGACCTCAGGGCCAACCTAGCGTCATAACTCAGTTGAAGGAGCGAAATCGACGCCTCTATGAGCAGTCGCTGGCCGGTTCCCGCACGACGGGGCAATTGGCGTGACATTGCCAGGTCCAGACAACGCGCGAGCCGTGGTTGGCGTCACGTCGAACCGTGTCTTGATCGATGGTGTTCATCGCGACTGGTTGCGGCGCAAGTATGTGCAGGCGCTCCTTCATCATGCGGGGGTGGCGTGCATCATACTGCACACGATCGATGCAGAGGATGCGAGGGGCGGCTCCGCCCTGGCGATCATGCGCAGGCTTGACGGTCTGGTGTTGACAGGAGACGAGTCAAATATCGATCCTGACGTCCTGAAGGCGCCTCGGTCATCGACAGGGGATGACCAGCAGGATGTTGAGGGCGGGACTCTTGACCGCCCTCGCGACAGGCTCTTTGCGGTAGCCATTGAGAACGCCACTGCGCTCGGAATGCCGATGCTAGGCATCTGCCGTGGACTTCAGGAACTCAACGTTTATTTCGGCGGCACACTCCGGCCATCGCTTGCGGCGTGGAGGCCCGAGAGTGGCCAGATGCATGCCGAGAAACCAGATCGTCCAAGGGACCGCCAGTACGATGCCGCACACAGCGTGAGAATATGTTCTGACGGTGCGCTGTTTCCGATCGCGCGCGCCGTCGCAGCGCCAGTTAACTCCCTGCACAATCAAGGCATAGAGACACTTGCCGCCGCGCTAAAGCGCGAGGCGTGGGCGCCTGACGGCCTGGTCGAGGCAGCTTCAGTCATTGGCGCGCCGACAATGCAAATCGGAGTGCAATGGCATCCCGAATGGCACGTAGCAACCGATCTCCTCAGCCAGCAATTGTTCGCGGCATTTGGAGCGGCGTGTGCTGCCTATCGCCAAACAAAGAAGCAATAGAGGCGGATGGTGACATTTCAATCGAAGCGCGGTCCGTTAAGGTCGAAAGGAGAGGCGCTCGGGACTGATGCGCGAGCATGGTTCTGGGGGCGTGCTGCAGCATTCCATGGGCAGAACAAGAGCGGGCGATCGGCAAGTCGCTTCGCTCTAGGAGTTCTCTTTGTGGCGCTTTATGTCGTCGTGAGCGCCGCAGGGGAGGTTTATGCCGCGTCGTATTTTCAGCAGGCAGACGTGTTCGTCGCTCTGCTGCTGTCCTTTGCTGCGGTTTGTCTAATGTTCAATCTCCTAGCTCGCCACGAGGGAGGCGAGGCGCGGCTGACGAAGCGCTCGCTCCTGGTTCTTGTCTCGCTCAATGTCGTGACCGCGATAAGCTGGATCGGCTTGTTCATCGGTCTCAAATATGCAGAACCGGCGATCGTCGTCGCGTTCATGGTGGCGTTAGGGCCCACAGCAACAGTGTGGTTAAATGCACTGATCAGGCGACAGGGCGTCCCTCCAGCATCCGATGTTGTCGTGAGCGTTACGATCGCGGCGATTGGATGCTACATGATTTGGATCTCGGCTAGCGGCAACGCGGGCATGGAGTGGGGGACTCGATCGTCCTTTGGCATCGTCTTGGCAATCGTGGCCGGTCTATCGCTGGCCCTCACAAATATTCTCGTCAAGTTGCTCTTCGACCGTGGGTTTTCTGTACGGCAAGTGCTGGCCCATCGGTTTAACGCAACCATTCTGCTGCTGCTGGGACTGGTTGACTATTCCTCTCTCGTGCTTGAGATCTCGCAGCATTGGCTTGCAATCGCAACGATTGGGCTGTCGACGATCATCGTTCCTTTGCTCTTGATCCAAGCGGGCATTCGCGGCGTAGAGCCCTTCACAATCAACATGGTCCTGTCCACGGCTCCTATCATCACCTTTCTGTTCCAGTACTTCGATTCTCGCATCGTGCCTTCCTCACATACGTTCGTTGGAGATGTTCTCATTACGGCTGTCGCCTCGGGCAACATCTACTTGCAGTATCGGAGATCCGCATGAAGGAACGCAGTTGCGTAATCGTGGACGCATACTCGACCGGTCGATACCTACCGGAGGAGTTTGAGCGTTATGAAATTGGAACGGTGCACGTGATGTCTGCTGCGCAAATTCCTGCGATCTTTCAACCGCATTTCAATGCAGATCTGTATGATGAAGTCATTCGTCCGCCCGAGCAAATGTCTAATGAGGAGATCGTTGAATTTCATGCTCAGGTCCTCCGCGGCAGGAAGCTGGAGTTTGTTATCGGGGGTGCGAAACCGGTGTTGAGCTCGCCGACTCGCTGTCGGAGCGGCTAGGGTTACCTTCAAATGGGACGGCGCTGTCAGCCGCCCGACGTGACAAGGCGCGTTTGTCTGACGCGCTGGGCGCTGCAGGCGTGCGATCGATCAGGCAGGTCGTGTCCAATAATGCTGAAGAGGTCACAAACTGGAAGCATCGCGCGGATCTCGATGAAATCGTGGTCAAGCCTCTGAACAGTACGGGTACCGAGGATGTGTTCTTTTGCTCGACTGACGCCGATATTCGGAGAGCTGTAGGCGCAATTGTCGGGAAGACGAACCGTACAGGAGCGTTCAATCATTTTGCGCTTGGACAGGAGAAGATAAACGGCCAGCAGTACACCGTAAATGCGGTCTCGATCGACGGCGAAGCCTTCGTTACCGAGGCCTGGACCTATGACACCGTTCCTATTGAGGGGGCGTCGTCGGTTTGCTCGGTGGAGCGGTTGTTGGGGGGCAGGGAACCGATTGTTCATGAACTGTCCGACTACTTGGTGCGCGCTTTGCAGGCGCTTCAGATTGTCGACGGACCTGCTCATGCCGAGATCATCGTCGACCATCGGGGACCGGTTTTGGTGGACTTCGGAGCGAGGCTTCAAGGAACCATGTCGGCAAAAGCACGAACAATGGCGTTGGGTCATAACCATATGGCGCTGACGGCGTGGCGCTACGCAGATCCCCAAGGCTTTGCTGCGTATATGAGGCGGCGTGGGGCTTACAAACGGCAGGCTCATGCACTGTGCGTCTCGCTGATTTCCGACACGGCCGGTGTTGTTAGCGGCTATTCGGGTCTGGAAACGATTCGCAAGCTCCCGAGCTTCGCTGATGCCATTGCTTTCGTTCCGATAGGCCAAAACCTGGTTCCGACGGTCGACTTAGCATCGACACCGGGAATTGTTTATCTGGTGAATAACGAATTGAATCAGCTTGAGGATGATTATCGCAAGTTGCGAGCGATGCGGATGGACCACGTGTTTGATTTGATGACGCAGGATCGCAACTGATGTTAACCGATGCTATTGGGGTGAATCCAACCCACGCGACAATGATCGGTGTGAGTGATTTTGATGGCGTCCTGCGGGGCAAACACATCTTACAGGAAGATGTCTCGGATCGAGACGGAGTCATCAAGTTCTCTGAAGCGGTGCTCGCCTGGGATTGTTCGGACCGAGTGATACCAGCCGGCTTCACGCAGAAGCCTCTGTCGGCGTTCGGAGACGCCGATCTGCGTATACTGTCAAGCACCGGACGTGCTGTGTCTTATGTCGGGGATCAACGCCTCTACCTCGCCGAGTTTACGGGCGCGCATGAGGGTATTTGCCCGCGTGGCGTTCTGCGCAAGGTCCTTCGAAGGGCTGCTAACCATGGATACAGCTGCGCTGCCGGGTTCGAGTTTGAATTTATGCTGTTCAAGGAGAACGCAGACACGATAGAAGAGAAGCCCTTTGACAAATGGGTTCCGTTAACGCGTGGTCCATTCGGTTACTCGATTGCGCGCTCTGTCGCACACCAGGAGCTGTTCGGTGAGATCTTGGTGCTTTGTGACAAGGCCAGAATACCTCTTATCGGGCTGCACTTTGAAACGGGGCCTGGCGTCATTGAAGCGTCACTTCATGATTGTGATGCGCTGGAGGCCGCGGATCGAGCAATCGTACTCAAATCGTGATAAAGGCGTGGGCGCAAACGCGGGGCATGATGGCCACTTTCATGGCCAAGGTTTCTGAGAAATGGCCCGGCCAGTCCGGACATATTCACATCTCAGTTGCGTCCGACGGTGACAATGCGTTCTACGACCGCGACAGGTTCCGCGGTATCTCAAAACAGATGAGTCAATTCATTGGCGGACAGCTGAAATACATGAGTGATTTCTGTGTGCTCGCCGCGCCGAACTTCAATAGCTACAAGCGGTTGGTGCCCGGCTGCTGGGCTCCAACCTGTCCAAGCTGGGGAGTTGACAACCGTTCCTGTGCGGTACGGGTCATTCCGGGAGACCCGTCTGCTCATCGCCTAGAGTACAGGCTGACAGGCGCGGACATGAACCCATATCTCGCGCTCCGTGCGCGATCGGTTCAGGCATTCTGGGAATCGAAGAAGATGCTGCATTGCCGGCTTCGATCGTCGGTGATGCAAGCGAGAAGACCTGCCATACTTCCGCTAGACTTCCGCAAAGCTTATCAGAGGCGACATACCGATTTGCACGGTCTCCAGTCGCCAGGGATGTCTTTGGAGACAGGTTTGTTGAAGCCTTTTCTTGCTCGCGCCGTTGGGAATGGGAATCCGTTCAACATCGTGTTACCGACTTTGAACGTCAGCGGTACTTCGAGATCACCTAGCGTAAGCTCCATGCTGCTCCAATGGTTCGTGATGTCGGCTTGACCTCGGATCCTTGGTCAGGATGCACAAGCGCCTTGCAAGCCCGCTGGCCCGAGCGTATCGGCGATCGGCATCACCAACCGCACGTTTCCGGCTGTTCGATCGGCCATTCTGTTCGAGTTCGTCAGCTCCTCGAAAGCGAACCTTCTTACCATTCGAACCTCGGCTCAAGAGGTCGATGCTGCCTATAACCGAACGTCGCGAATCTGGGATGTCCGCTCGGCAAATAGGCTACCGGCGAGAGCTTTATGGTCTTCAGTTGGATAAGCGGTGCTGGCTCGCCAGGAATTCGAACGGAGTACGCCGGCAGAGAGGAGGACAAAAATCTATTCAAGCAGGCCGTGAGCGCCACCAGAACAAACCATGCGGAGATGAAAGCGACGATTGAGCTGACGCGCAAGCGGGTCGGCTGCAAAGGTCGCCGACACAACACGTGCGTCATCGACGCAATGGTGTAAGTCGGGTCATCATCTGCTCCAACTGTATCGACAGAGGCTCCGATTTGGAGCTCGAGCGATCCATACGGCAACTTTTCACGGTGACTACCCTTGGAACAACGACGTATGGGGCGCGTGCGCTGGACCTCAGACGAATTCAGCGGGAGCAGTCAACCAGTGGGACTCAGCGGGAACAGCTCCGTTCAGCCAGGCTCGCTCGATTGTCCAGCTTGGAGTATGATGGGCGGTATCGAGGGCGGCTGCTTGCTGATCTTGAGCCGCGTTATGCTGCGCCGGCCGTCGACGCTTACGGGCACGTCGCCATCGATCGTGGCCCGGCGCATGACGCGATGATGATCGCCATAATCGTTGACCGCGTAGTGCAACGTTGCGCGGTTGTCCCATATCGCGACGTCGCCCTCCGTCCAGTTCCAACGCACGGTGTTCTCGGCTGCAGTGATATGATATTGGAATAAATCGAACAGTTTCTGACCGTCATATTTGGGAATGTCGACAAACCGCTGTACCAACGCGCCGAGCAATAGCGTGCGTTCACTGGTCTCGGGGTGGACGCGGACGAGAGGATGCTCGGTCTCAAAGATGGTTCTGGTGAAGACATCGTCAAAATGCTTCTTGTCGACTTCGCGGACACGGGCCATTCCGGCGTAATCGAAGAGGTTGCTGTGAACGGCCCAGAGGCCGTCGGCAAGCCGTTGTAGCGGAGGCGGCAGATCGAGATACGCGGCTGCTGTATTCGACCACAGCGTATCGCCGCCGAACGATGGGATTACAACGGCTCGTAGAACCAGAATCTTCGGATATGCGTCGGCAAAGGTCCCATCTGCGTGCCATATGTCAGCGCGACCTCCGCCGCGGGTGGAGTCGAGCTCAAGGAGCGACGCAGTTCCGTTGGCAGCACCGAGCATCGGGTGCGGTACCAGCTTTCCGAACCGAGCTGCAAAGCGCTCCTGCCCAGCATCATCAAGGTGGCTCTGGTTACGGAAGAAGATCACCTTGTGCTCGAGTAACAGGCCACTGATCGCAGCGATGATCTGGGTCGGCAAATCGCCCGTGAGCCTCAGATCTTTGATTTCGGCACCGATGCGCGCTGCGCGTTTCACAACGTTGCCGCGCGGAATGACATCATCGATCAAAGGTGTTGCACTCATCGTGACATATCTCCCACGTCTGGTCGTCGCTTCCCTCGTCCCAGCCAGTGAATGATCCACAGCAAGCATTGTGCCAGGCGAAGGGACCGCGCCCCGGGCGGCCATGTACGACACGGACACTAAAGGATTGGAATATTTGGCGCGAGCCGGCCAGGGACTGAGCTCAGGCGCAACTATGCCGCTTCTAATCGTGGCTCTGGCCGGGCAATGCGCGGCCGTTGAGCAACTTCGGATGCTCCAAGGCGTGGATCGAGCGCTTCTCGTCCACGCATAGCGCCTTCGCTGGCGGGGCGACGTAAAGGCCGACGACATCGGCAGCTTTGGCCGCAACGTTCGGGTCATTGCTCTCCCACCAGGACTGCGAGCCGCGAGGTCAATCTTGTGGTTGTGCAGGACCGCCAGACATATTGGACATCAACATCGCCCAGCGCCTCGGCCAGCAGAGGGCGGGTGGTCCAGCGCGCAAACCCTTGCGCGGGGCGCCTTATCCAGCAGCTTGAGAATCCGCTTGTCGGTCGTCTTCGTATAGATCGCAGCTTGCCGGGCCGCGGCTTGTCTTGCAGCCCTTCAAGACGTTGCTCGGCATAGCGATGCCGCCAAAGGCTGACAATCCGCGGCTAGACCCCGACTTCCTTGGCGATCGACCGGGGGCCGCGTCCGGCCGCCGCCAACAGAAGTATCCGCGCTCGCTTCAAATCACGCTGCAATGTCACCGGTGAGGGGCAACAGGTTTCAGGCACCTTGCGATCTTTCCTCGAAAAGCGGACTTCTCTTGCTTCGGGTATTATCTCGCTTGAATCACGACTCTCGTTCCACGAAAAGTGGGTGCTAGGGTGAGCAGGGGTTGATCGAGGCGGGTGTAGAGAGCCTTTCGTTCGAGCAGCACAAGAAAGCCTGTTCAATCGAGATCGCGCAGAGTCATCGACGGGGAATACACCTCAGTTGATAAGCGGTCCAATCGACATGTGAAAGCGGCAGTCGTGACGCCGTCACGGCGACTTCAACGCCTCATCGATCCAGTGCCGCGGCATCCTTGTAAGCAGATCAACGTCCCCGGGTGTGCCAAGATACTGTGCTCCAACGGTTTCGCGGCCGATTGGCTCGGCCGGCTTTGCCGGAGCTTGCGCTCGCCACGCCGGGCCGCGGCAGAAGCGGTTGTCAAGAGTCCAAGCCGCGCCGAGCGTCGAAGCTTCTATGGGTGTACCGCGCAAGGCGGAAGCGCGCTGTTTGGAGCTTGGAGGGCCTGCGAGAAGAAGGGAGGCGGGCCGTTGTCCAAGACGCTGCAAATCTGCTACTGGCGGGGCGAAGAGCGGCATGATGAGGGCGCGCTGCGCGGTTTACGGAATGTGGAGCGCGTCATGGTCGAGTAGGTTGCAGCTTGGAACAGCAGCGGCGTTGAAGAGGCTGAACAGGTTTCTGGACAATTGCTGAATCGATGATCCGATAAGGTCATCCATTTCGCAAGTGGATCGACCGGATGGGCTATGGGCGAAAGTTGGTGACAGCATGAAGAGGTAAGGCGGCGTATCGTGGTGGTGTTCGAAGCCTCCAGTTTCCATCGAAGGCGCCGTGACCGACACTAACGGTTTTCAATTTTCCCAGCCAGGAAGCTTCGCGGACCCGCTTACCGAGGTTTTTCGCAGCGGCGCGCGAGCGCTGCTGATGCAGGCCGTGGAGGCCGAAGTGGCGGCTTTGCTCGGCAGGCACGCCGCAGGTTACCGATGATGGCCGCCAACGGCTGGTGCGCCACGGCCATCTGCCCGAGCGAGAGATCATAACTGGCATCGGCTCGGTAGCGGTGCGCTGCTCGCGGATATCTGTCGTACTCACAGTTACGCAGAAGAGTGACCGTCGACGCGTGGTCGATGAAGGCTCCGCGCGTCCAGCTCAAATTGTCTTCAGGTCTTTCACTCCGTGGTTGACGCTTGCTCTTCAGGAGCGATGCGATGCGCCTCATGCGGCGGCACCGGCCGAAATCAAGTCGAGGTGTCCTGCAAACCTACAACTCAATAGGGTCCGAGTTCAGGACGGTGATGCGTCTGGGCAACTGTTGTCGACTAGTTCAAAAATGTCACGCCAAGTCGGCGCGCATCACGCCAAACTACCTGGCATATCGTATCGACGTCCGCGCTTGGAACGCGCAGCCCAAAAGCTGCGGGCATGAAACGCGCGTCAGGCGTCTGAACGATTGCGGAGGATGCCGTGAGGTGGCGGACCTTGCAGCGCATTGGACTGCCATCAACCAAGATCTGTCCTGCGCAGACAATGCTTTTCCGCTCATTCGACATATTCCGCCCTTCCCAATATAGCACCTGCACTTTTGTGCCGGCGACTTCCGCCTCAAATAAGGCCAGACCATGGTGTCACGCTACTCTCGGCGTCTCTTTTTCAATCCCAGCCAACTTTGCCAACGTCCCATCGTGTGTCCACAATTCTCCACCCGGCGTGCTTCGTGTCGTGGCTAATCAGCGGGAGCTTTGCCCGGAGCCACCGCTCGAAGGCTTCCGCCAGTGGTCGACTTTTCTGTTGCCGAACGAGACAGCGCTCCTCGGCGCTACGGCCACGGATGTCCTTCTCGATGGCATAGAACTCGGCGATATGCTTGAGCGCCTCGCTCGCAATGGGCGCGGGGCCGGGGGCGGCGAGTTCGTAGAAGTTACGCCGCATGTGGGACCAGCTTGCGTCAGGATAAGTCCTGGAAAGGAGGAAGAATGTGACCTGAAACCTTTCAACGTGACCCAGAGGGTTCGACGCCCTCGCGGCAAAGGCGGAGCCCGCCAGCCGGAAGCGAGTCTTGCATGGGTGACGGCAACGTCATTCGTGAAGCGTAGACAGCGGGTACTGAAGCCCTGTGGCAGCCTCGAAATCATGGTCGTGCTGAAGCCTTCGCCGTGTTGGATCCGGGGGCAGCACTGGGAAAGCCGCTATGGTCAGGCTTACCGGTTCGGCCGGGGTCTCAGAGCAGGGCAAAGGTACGGGATGGGCCACCAGGAAACCTGAGAGGTCC
>NZ_AUGA01000087.1:0-17525 GCF_000426785.1 Bradyrhizobium sp. th-b2 | reverse complement strand
CTCGGCCTTAAAGCGCGCACTCTGGCGGTTGAGCGGGATATGCATGCCGAACTTGTCGAACAGGATCGTCGCCAGCAATTGTGGGCCGATGAAGCCGCGCGGCGTGGCATGGAACGGCGCGGGCGGCTGGCTGATCTTCTCGCAATCGCGGCAGGTGAACTTCTCGCGTACCGTCTCGATCAGCTTGAAGCGGCGCGGGATCTCCTCCAGCGTCTTGGTCACATCCTCACCGATCTTCGCCAGCCGCGATCCACCGCAGCAGGCGCAGGTCGTTGGAGTCTCAATGACGACGCGCTCGCGTTCGATGTCGTCCGGCCATGGCTTGCGCACCGGCCGCTTGCGCATGAAGGGGCGGACGTTCTGCGTCTTCGCCGCTGCGGCCTGCGCCGCAAGCTCATCCTCGCTCGCCGTGGTGACGAGTTCTTCGAGCTCCAACTCCAGCTGCTCGAGCAGCCGTGCCGCGCGCTCGGAGCGCTGCCCGTACAGTTCGCGTTTGAGCTTCTCGATCCGCAGTTCGAGATGCGCGATCAGCGCCTCGTTGTCCGACAGCTCCGCCCGCGCACTGGCAGCCACCGCCTCGGCTCGCAGCCGCGCCTCACGCTCGGCCTGCAGCGCCGCCAGGGCACTCGCAAGGTCCGATGGAAGATCGTCCGGCTTCGATATCATGAAGCCATTGAATCAGATCAAGCAGCAGATTCAAACCGTAAAACGGCTATCCGACCCGCGTCGGGCGCTGGGTTTCTTGAGGGTTGCGCCAATCGATCCCGGACAACAGATAGCTCAACTGCGCCGGAGAGATCGTTACCGATTCACCGGCAACCGATGGCCAGATGAACCTCCCTCTCACGAGTCTTTTGGTAAACAGGCATGCTCCCTGGCCATCGTCCCAGATCATCTTCACAAGATCGCTGCGGCGACCGCGGAAGACGAACAGATGACCGCTGAGCGGGTCTTTGCGCAACACCTCCTGCACTTGGAGTGCCAACGACGGAAAGCCTCTGCGCATATCCGTGTAGCCTGTCGCGAGCCACACTCGCGCGCCTGTCGGAACCGGGATCATCGGCGCACCAGGGCATCGAGAACTCGACGCAGCGCGTCTCCATCAACGTCGCCATCGACCCGGATGCGGTGTCCGCTACCAAGATCAATCTCGATGATGCCATGGCTCCTCCGTCGACGCGCCGGCGCCGTCGCGCAATGGCGCTTCGGCCACATCTCGCGGCGGCACAGACGGCCCAATCTCGACCGGCACTAACGGCGCTATACTCGTCTCACTGTGCTTGCAAAGCTCTTTGCGCCACCTGAACAGCTGGCTCACATGAAGGCCGGCCATGCGAGCCACCTCGGAAACAGTGGCTCCGGGCTCGAGCGATGCTGCAACTAGCCGTTCCTTCTCATCCTGCGACCACCGACGCCGCCGCTCGACCGTTGTGATCAACTCTGCCCGCGAAATCGTCATAGCGCTTCTCCTAGGATTACCCCTGGGACCTGCAGCGCTCGCGTCCGCCAAACAAGGCGGCCCTCAACGGAGGGATACGCCCGAAGGCCCGCCAGATGCGTTGCACCGTCGATACCGACAGGCCGCTGGCCTTCGCCATGCCGCGGGAACTCCAATGAGTGGCGTTCTCGGGGCAACTCTCCAACGTCCTCACGATCATGGCTTCGATACGGACATCGTCAACCGTACGTGGCGCCCCGGAGCGGGGCTCGTCATGCAGCCCGTCCACGCGCTGCTCCACAAAGCGCCGCCGCCACTTGCCTACCGTTGACCGGCCCAAGCCCAGCTTGGCCGCCACTTCCTTGTTTTGACCGCCTTCCGCGCAGGTCAGCACGATCCGGGCTCTCAGAGCCAGCGCCTGCGCCGTCTTCCGCCGCGTCGTCAGCGCCTTCAGTTCGGTGCGCTCTTCATCACTCAATGTCAGGGAGGCAAGTTGCTGGACCGCCATCAGATCCTCCGTCACTGCTGCTGCCTCCAGCCTTGGCACAGCGACGCGAACCTGCTGCGAATCTGCGATTGCGAACTTGTGACTCGGGACACTAGCCAGGGCGAAGACGCATCCGCCATCATGTTCGGCGAGGGCTTCGTGAAGGATGATGCACCGGGCTCAAATACAATATTTCCAATAGTCTCAAGCTGACTTGAGTGAACTCTCCGAAACCTTATTCCCGACAAACCAGTCGCCTTTGTAGCCCACGGTCTGCATGCTACGTTTAAAGCATATCCCGGTTCGTTAGGTCGGCTCCTATGGGGAGACAGTGAGAGAGCGCCGGGAAGAAGCTCCGAGCCAAGATAAACCGGCTGCGGTGAAGACCTCAGCCATCAACATGCGATCGCTATCATTGCCCCGAGCGGCGACGAGACGCCTCGCAGCATCCGCCGCGACGCTGTGCGCTTTCGCATGATAGGCCAGGAAGGTAATCTCCTTTAGAAACTCTGGCTTAATCGAGCCCACCTTGCGGGCTTGAAGCCAATGAAAGAGTTCACTTGCCCGCCCCGCCCCCGCCGCAGCAAGGGCCCATGCCATTTCTGCTTCTGCAGAGGGCTGCTGGCGCAGCAGTGCGTCCATGACCGCCCAGTTCTCATGTACGAGACCTAAACGGATGTAAGCCCGGGCGACGTCGACGAGGACCGACGGATGGAGAAGCTCCGGTTCATGGGAAAGTTCGGGCGGGCGCCCCTGGGCGAATCGAAACGGCAGCGTCTGACGCAAGGCAGCAACCGCTTTGTGCCCACGGCCGCGCCGCAGCTCGACCTCAACGATCTGCAAATACGTCCGCACGAGTTCACGTCTCACCTCGGCAGTCGGGTGCTGGGCCTTAACCCGTACCAGGATGTCCGCGCAGTCATCCGTACGGCCTAACTGCCGGTATTGGCCAGCCAAAAGCCGCATTAGCCCAATGTCGCGCGGGTGCTCGTCCAGTTGGCCTATCAGCAATCGGATTGAACCGGCGACGTCACCGGAACGAGCTCGGACCTTCGCTAACGCTGCAACAGTCGGCGGTGATCGGTCGCCAGCCTCGAACATTTGCTCAAGCAGATTGAGCGCGACTTGCGTATTGCCGGCCTCCAACTCGAGGAGCGCCAGTTCGCTTCCGCGAGGGACCAAAAGCGCGCTGAGCGAAACTGCCATGAGCACGAGAACAATCAGGAACACCGGAATCGACGGAGCCGCGGGCAGCAAGTCGCCAAGCTTTGGACCGTGATTGAGGCGCGGAAAGAAGGGCTTCATGGAGGAGGTACAATCCGGGTGAGATCTGGCGTGGCAACATAGGGAATAAACCCGTTTGCACGCTCCTCAGTGTAGATCTTCGCAATGTTTTCTTTGTCATTAGGATCCCAGTAGTCGAGCGAGAAGAGCTGCAGATTGGGGTCGCGGCCGCCAGCCGCCCACAACTGCTGGCGCTGCCACTCGTAATCCGACTCTGAGACGAAGCTGTAACGACCCGTTCCGGCATCGAACGTAGTGCGGACTGACTCGCCGAGAACCATGTCAAAATGACCTGCGATCAGCGGGAGTACCGCAAAGCCCCGGTTTATCATGATCAGAATGCCCGGAAAGGCCGTCCGAATTGCGCGGACGAGATCGGCAGCGCCCTCAACCATTCCTCCATAACGGCTCGGGTCCTGCCTCTCAAGGAATTCGGCCGAGTCAAGTGTATCAAGAAACACTCCATCAAAGCCTTTTTGAAGAATTCCGGGAACGAGGTCTTTTACCACGCGCCGGCGCCAGTTTTCATGTCGCAAGTCGATGAACCGTGCGTCTGGCCAGTTTGCGTTCGCTCCGAAAAGCAAGCCCTCAGCAGCGAGCTCGACAAAATAAGGGCGTCCAGAGTGGACCTCACTCAAGCTGAGATAGCCCAAGTAAGTCGCGTCGCGACGGAATCGGTCGAGAGGCGCGAGATTTAAATCGCTGTCGAGCGCCGCAAGGGCAAAGGCGCCAATGGCTGGATCTGTGCTCGCGCCATAATAGACGAGGAAAGGGATTTGGCCTTTCTTCCGTTTTTCGCTCAGCTGGGCTGCTCCCAAGAGAGACGGAGCACACGATATGATGCCTAGCAGGATCCCAAGTTGTCGGCGGCTGATCAAATGTGCCCTCTCCTCACGGGCCATGGGTAATCGCCAGACTTCTCTGCCCCTCCGCAAGAGCGAAGCAATCTCGCCTTTGGCCAGCGAGCGGTTGCGCGACGGTCGCACCCGTTTGCAGAACTTCATCGACGTATCTCCAAGAGCCGAAGGCGTGACGACAGAATTGACGCAAAGGCGCGGCTCGACTCTTCGGTACAGCGACGAAACAAAATACAGATCATCGCGACTAGCGAATCGGAGTCAGCTTCGGAAGTTGGCACGCGAACAACGTGACATCCGGTGGCCGGCTCGTTTTCGACCACGCCAACCATTGCTCCATACTGCCCGTTTACGGTCATCATGGCATTGGTCGTGGTTGAGGACACAATGCCGCCCCACTGCTCGTGTCGACGGCAACAGGCCGTTCAAACACGCAGATCTCAGACGCGTCTCGCTCAAGACTACGGCTGCGGCCCCTCGTCCGCTGGCGATAGGCTGTAAGTTGGTCGGCCCATCCATTGCCCGAAGACCGGTGATCCGGCGAAATGAGTTCATTCATTCGTCAACGCCGCTGGAGCTAAATGCCATAATGATAGTATCCCGCCTAACCAACTTGTTTCCTGAAATGCAGTTGAATCCTTAGACCCTTGCTCCCGGAAGGGTGTGTTAGGGACAAGACGCAGCTTCTCCGACGCAATTGTAATTGGTACGCTTTCTGCGAACCAACGAAAAAATCTGATTTGTATCAGACCCAGCGCATACTCGGCGGTTCTAACGCGGTGGACAAGCCATTGGCATTCGACAAGGCAAGATCGCAACGAACCGGGTCCAGAACGACCGAAGCAGAGCTGACGTTGTAGATCGAGGCGACTCTTCAGCTAAGCCTTCAGCGCTCGCGAAAAGCGCGTTCGAACTGATCTGTGAGCGGTTTCGTCAGATATGACAGCGCGGTTCGTGCTGACGTCTCGATGAAGGCGTCGACCGGCATCCCGGGAAGCAGCTTGTGATCGGTAAGCCGAGCGAGTTCGCCGCTGTCGGGAGTAATACGAGCGGTATAGTAGAACTGTCCTGTTTCCTTGTCCCGGGTGGCATCCGGAGACAACCGGGTCACCACTCCCTCCACCTCCGGCGTCGTGCGCTGGTTGAAAGCGGTGAATCGCAACATGCTTTGCCGTCCGATCTTCAGCTGGTCGATATCTGTACTTGGGATATGAACCTCGACAGACAATAAATCGCTGCTGGGAACGACCAGCATCAACTGTTCGGCCGGGTTAACCACGCCGCCGACGGTATGGACGCTGAGTTCGTGAATGATCCCGTCGATCGGAGCCCTGAGTTCGACCCGCCGCAGCTGATCCTCAGCCGCGATTTTTCTTTCCTGCAGCTCTGCGATGCGGCCCTCGACCTCACGCAGCTCTTTTTGCGCGTCGGAGAAGCGGTTCTGGTCAACGGCGAGAATCTTGAGCCGCGTTTCCGCGATCTCGCCACCGATTTTGGCGATTTGCGCCACCAGTGTTCCGATCTCGCCCTCAATCCGGGTCTCGTCGCGCTGCAGGCTTAGCACGCGTGTTACCGGCAGCAGATTTCGCTTATAGAGATCATTGACTCGCGATAACTCCTCACGAATCAACGCTACTTCGCGGGCCTTGGCGGAGTTCTGCAGCGTCAGCCCCTTGACCTCGTCTTCGTTCTGCTTGATCCGCTCGCCGAGTTGCGCCTTCTGTCCGTTCAACGATCCCAGTCGCGCATGAAATAACCGCCGCTCTCCGCTGGCGACCCGCTCCGCTTCCTGGCCGGATGCTGTGAAGCCGGGTGGGAACTCCAGGTCGTCCCGATCGTCACGCTCGGCGGCCAAGCGCGTCTTCCGGCCAACCAACTCGGTCAATTGCGATGTGACGATGCCCAGCAAGGCGCGCGCCTGCGTCCCGTCCAGCTTGACCAGCAGATCACCGGCGGAGACGCGACTGCCGTCTCTTACGAGAATCTCTCCAATCACCCCGCCCTGCTGATGCTGAATCTTTTTGCTGCTGCCGTCAACCACAACGATCCCATGCGCGATTACGGCTCCCGACAGGGTCGCCACGCTGCCCCAACCGAAAACGGCAAGTGCAACCAGGCCGGAAAGAGCCAGGCCGGTAGCAAGTGGACGCCGCAGCTCGGCGACATCCACCGGCGAAGCCGCCGGGCGGGCTCCTGTCGAGCGCCGCAAGTTTTTGTTCAGGGCTACAACCGAAGCCGTCATGCCGAAATCACTCCGTTTCAACTCATCAACTGACAGCGGTCCGAACCGGATGGACCAAGACCTTCTTCAGCACCTCGTCTTTCGGGCCGAATGCGCTCAATCGCCCCGCATTGATCATGGCGACGTGATCGACGGAGTTGAGCGCGCTGGGCCGATGCGCAATGACAAGCACGATGCCGCCACGGTCCCGAACGCCCTGGATTGCCGCTGACAACGCGCATTCACCTTCGGCATCGAGGTTCGAGTTGGGCTCGTCGAGAACGACCAGGAAGGGGTCACCGAACAGCGCGCGGGCGAGCGCGACGCGCTGGCGCTGGCCCGCGGAAAGCGCCGAGCCATCGGGGCCGACATTGGTCTCGTAGCCAACGGGAAGGTGGAGGATCATATCGTGGACGTCGGCGGCCTTGGCCGCCGCGATGATGGCCCGGCTGTCCGGCTCCTCCTCGAGGCGGCAGATGTTCTCTGCAATGGTCCCTTCGAACAGCGTAACGTCCTGCGGTAGATAGCCGATATGCTTGCCCAATTCGTCGGACGTCCAGCCATCGAGCTCGGCGCCGTCAAGGCGAACGGACCCATGCAGCAGCGGCCACACGCCGGTAATTGCACGCGCCAGCGACGATTTGCCTGCCGCGCTGGGACCGATTATCGCCAGCGCCTGGCCGGACCGCAGCTCAAAACCCACGTCGCACAGAACAGGACGTTGGGTACCGGGCACACACACCGTTGCATTCGCCAGCGTCAGCCGCTCGACTGGAGGCGGAAGAGCCAACGACGGCGCAGCGACCGTAAACCTGTCGAGCATCTTCGACAGCCGATCAAAACTATGCCGTGCGGCCAGAAAGTTGCGCCAGTGCGCAATTACCTGCTCGACCGGGGCCATTGCCCGGGAAGTGGTGATCGAGGCAGCGATGATTGCCCCGCCGGTGACTTCGCCGCGAATGGTCAGGTACGCACCCAACCCCAGGATGGCCGATTGCAGCGTCAAGCGCAGGAACTTGGAGACGGCAGCCAGCTTCGAGGTCACGTCGCCCGCCTTGACCTGCAGCGTCAGATAACTTTGGTTGGCCCTTTCGAACCGATGGACGGCGCGGCCGACGAATCCCATCGCCTGCAGCGTCTCCGCATTTCTCGCGTTGGCGTCGGCTATCGCCTTACGAGCGGCGTCAGCGCGCGCGCTCGCCCGCACCTCGTGGCGCGACAGCAATTCGGACAGGAACGTGAGTAGGACGAGGAGCAGCACCCCCGCAAGGCACATCACCCCGAGCAAAGGATGCAGCAAGAACACAACAGCGAGATAGAGCGGCATCCAGGGCAAATCCAGGAAGGCGACCGGACCGCCGCTGGCGAGAAAGGTACGGATCGTGTCAACATCGCGCACCGGCTGCTGCGCCGTCGATCTTGACGCACCTTTGAGGGGCAGGTTGACGGCCATGGCTTGCACCGAGCCAGCGACGCGGCGATCGAACAGAACCGCAGCGCGGCCCGATGCCTGGTTGCGCAGCAGGTCGAAGACGCCATAGAAAGCGTACAGGACGAACATCAGGACAGACAAAGATACCAGCGTCGGCACGCTGTGGCTCGCCAATACGCGATCATAGACCTGAAGCATGTAGAGGGAACCGGTCAACGTCAGCAGGTTGATGATCCCCGATATCACTGAAACAGCCAGAATCGCACCGCGAAAGCCCGCAAAGGCCCCGGCAAGATCGGAAGTTTGGTTCTTGGGCTGATCGCCCGGCTTCTTCGGCAATGTCCTGTACCTATTGCAATAGAGAAACGACACGTGCCGGAGCACTGATAGATCGGCGTCCGGCAATTACTCGGCTGCTCCTCTCTCCCGCTGGTCAGCTATCAAACGAAATGGATGTCAGCGGTGGCGCTGGCCTTGAGCATCGACAACGTCACATTATTCAGCGTAATCGTGTCTGTTGGATCCAGCGTGATCAGCACATTGCTGCCTTGTTGCACCACAGTAACCGGCCCACCCGCGGCGTTGAGGGCCGCCCCATTGACAAGCGCGGTCTCGGTCGTACCGGCGGCGAACATGGACGACGATAGCTCCAGAAAATCGTGGTTGGCGTTGGTCATATTGGCCGTGAAATCGGTGATCACGTCCTTGCCGAAGCCGGCATGATTGAACACGAACGTATCGGCGCCGTCGCCGCCGGAGAGCCTGTCGTTCCCCACTCCGCCCTCCAGGTGGTCTTTGCCTCCATTGCCGAAGAGCGTGTCATTGCCGATGCCGCCTGTGATGGTGTTCGCCAGACCGTTGCCATTGCCGGTGAAGTTACCGGTTCCGAAGTGAGTCAGATTCTGCACGTTGCCCGGCAATGTGTAGCTGGCGAGCGTGGTCATCACGGTCGCGTTCGTGCTGCCCGCCGTCTCGTTCACGGTGGTCGAAGAACTGGTGACGGTGAAGGTGTCTGCGCCGCCGCCGCCCCTGAGGACCACATTGGCGAGACCGGCATCGCCCAATGAATCGGCGCCCGCTCCGCCGGTGATCTGTTCGCCGGCCACTGTTGCCGTCGCGGTGAAACTTTCGCTGCCGGTATAGACCAGCCTCTCGACGTTGGCTGGCAACTGGTAGGTCGATAGCGTCGTCTGCACGGTGTCCGTGCCGTTGTTGGCGGACTCTGCGATGATGGTGCCAGGGTTGCTCACGATGAAGGTATCGTTACCCGCGGCGCCGAGCAGCTTGATCCCGCTCTGGCCGTTGTCATTCAGAATGTCCGCCCCAGCGCCGCCGTCCAGCGTCTGGTTAGCCGCGCCGGCTGTCAGGGTGTCAGCACCTCCAAGCCCCGAAATGATCGCGCCCGTCATCGAGCTCGTCAGCGCGTCATTGCCGGTGGTTCCGTTGACCGCCGTCGGTGGAATCCCCGTGCTGCCACCGAGTTGCGCGGCCGTCAGGACGAGCCCGCCGTTGAATTGGAACAACTCGAAATTGCTGAAGGTCGTGGTGCCGTCCGGCGAACCTGCCCTCGTATCGGTCAGGCTGAGGCTGCCGTCCGGATTTGCGGCGACCCTGTACTGCGCGAACTGGCCGGTGAACAAGGCGGTATCGGTGCCGTCGCCGCCGTTGAGAATGCTTGTGCCGTCAAAGCCACTGAACGTGTTGCCCAGCGCGTTACCGGTGGCGGTGATGCCGGCGCTGGCCGTGTAGACGAGGTTCTCCGCATTGTTGGGCAACACATAGTTTCTAAGGTTGGTGCGAACCGTGTCCGTACCGGCATTGGTTTGCTCGACAATAACATCATTCGCCCTTGTCACGACGTAGGTGTCGTCGCCGGCTCCGCCGCTCATGGTATCGACGAGGCTTGCCGCAGCGGCTGTACCTGCGTCGCGAAGCGTGTCATTGCCATCGGCGCCGTCCAGGATGGTGTTGCCGCCGATGCCCGCCGTCAGCGTGTCGTTGCCTGCCAGCCCGAGGATGATCTGGCCTGAGTTAGCAATGGCGGAGCCGGTCAAGACGTCGTTGCCCGGTGTTCCCATGACAACGGAAAACGCCAACTGGGCCTGAGTCAGCACAAGGCCGTCGCCAAACCGGAAGTTCTGGATGTTGATATCGGTATCCGTGCCGTCGGGCGCACCTGCACGCAGGTCGGCCACGGTAACGCTGCCGTCTGCATTCTGCGTATAACTGTAATTGTTCACGATGCCGGAATAGACTGCGGTATTTGTAGCGCCACCGCCGTTGAGGACGTCGTTGCCACCTCCACCGTTGATGATGTCGTTGGCCGAGCCACCAAAGAAGATGTCGTTGCCGCTCGACGCGACAGCGGCCGCACCGTCCGAGACCGTGACATTATGCTGAACCTGCACACCCTGCGGTGAACTCGTAGAGACCGCCAGTAGCCCGTCATTGAATACCAGCGACAGATCGGCTCCGTTGAGCGTGGCGAGCGGTGCGCCCTGGATCGAGACGATATTCGCGCCCGGCGTCTTGACGTGAATGTCGACCACGCCGTCGCCTGTCATCGAGAAGGCCAGGTTCGCTCCGTCGCCGGTCACAGACAGGAGGTCGGCGCGCATCGGCAGCGCCTCGATATGCGTGACATCGTCCTGCGTCGCGCCGAGGGTGACTTTGAAAGTCCCGCCGCCGTACGGCAGAAAGATGCTGTCGCTGTCGTAGGCGTACCAGTTGCCGGCGTTCTGAATGACCTGACCGGCGGCGTTGGTGACGTTCAAGGCCATCCCGCCAAGGTCCGGCGCCGTCGGATCCGGCGTAATCGTCGCGGTGATGACGTTGCCATTGGTGGTTTCGGAAATCGTCGCCTTCTGCTGCGCGGCGATGCGGGCGGCGAGCGTCTCCATGGTCACGAACTCATAGCCCGCATTGTAGGCGTAGGCGATGAAGTCCGTGAACATCTGGGTCGTATAACCCGGATCACCGCCGGCGCCGTTGGTATCCCAATTGGTAGCGCCATAGTCGTGCCACGGCCATACGATGATCGGCGCCTGGGAATTGGCCGATAGCTGATTAAACAGCGCCTGCCAGTCGGCCAGCGCCTGCTCGGGTGTCTTGTTCTGAAACTGGATTTCAGTGAAGTCGAAGGTGATGTTGGGCGCGATATAGACCGAACCGGTATTGGTCGGATCAATATAGCCAAAGGCGTTGGGATAGCCGGCCCCTGCCCCGGTCCAGCCGCCGGTGACGTAGCCGGTGAGCCCGCCCGCCACGCTCTGGTAGTACTGCATGATCTGCTGGGACGTACTCACGGTCTCGGCGGCGCCGGGCACGGCCGCACCGGCGATCGCGACGCCGATCTGCTGCTGCAAGATCGTCTTCGATTGTCCGAACTCGTAATTGAAGGTCCAGTTGGGCGCCGAACCGTTGGCTGGCGGCGTGACGTAGAGCGTGTTGGTGTTCTCGTTCCAGGTGGAGACCGGTGGATTGATGAGGTGGGTATAGGAGTGATTGCCGATCTCGCTGCCCATCGCGACGATCGACCGATAGTAGGGTGCGGAAACCGCCCAGTTGGTGAAGTTCTCGTTGTTCGGATTGGCGTTGTCGCCGATGTTGGCGTAGTAGGTGCCGACAAAACTATATTGCTGTTTCCACTGCTGCAGGATCGGGATCAGAAGGTCGTAGATACCGGCTTGGCCGCCTTCCGGCGAGACGTCGGACCGGAATTGCGACTGGTCCAGATCAGTGCGCGAGGCGACGATGCCGGCCATGCGGGAGGTATCTAGCGACAGGCTCGGCGTGGTGCCGAACACCGCATTCTGGATGGCGTGCTGCAGCAGATTGCTGTCGCCGAGCAGGCCGGTGGTCGCGAACAAGGTGTTGGTGCCGCCGGTGGTCGTCTGCACTACGCCGGCGACAGAGGCTCCGCCCTGAACGTTGATATCCGCGAGCGTCGTGGCCGGCTGCGTGACGCCGGAGAAGGTCTGGTATCCCGTGTTGGTGTAGTAGCCCGCCGGCGTCCCAGCGAACTGACCGCTGGCGCCGCCGATGAGTTCGCCGGCCGCGTAGCCGGCCATGATCGGATTGTGATTGGCAAGCGCCGCGGGATCTGCCGTTACCGAATAGGTTGCCGTACCGAACCCGCCCAGCGTCACGTCCAGCAGCGCCTGCATGTTGGCGTAGGAATTGCCCGGCAGCGGCGCCCCGATCTCATCGTTGGTCAGGAAATTGCCCGCCGTAATGATCGGCACGTGATAGCCGTACACCACATGGCTCAAGGCACTCACGATCGAGGCGACCTGGCTCGACTGGACATTCTCCATGTCCGGGAAGATCAGCGCACTGTATTGCGAGAGCTTGGCAACATTGGTGAGGTCGGCCTCGGTCAGGAGGTCATAGGAGACCCCGGCAGCCGCCGCCTGATGCTGCGCCGCCATGAACAGATCGGCATAAGCGGTTTGACCAGCCGCCGAGCCGCCGAAATACAGCGCGGCGGTGGTCGCGGAAAAAACGATGCCGACCTTCTTGATGGTGTGATCCACCGGGACCAGCGTCGATGGATCGGTGATGACGTATTGCGGGTTGGTGAAATCGCCGGGCAGAGCCACCTCTCCGTTATTGATCAACGCGGCAAAGTTGATCGAGGTGGGTGCGGGACCGCCGGTCGGCGTCAGCAGCGCCTGCGGGATCGCGACTTCGACGCTTTCGCCATCGCTGGAAACGCCGAAATTGAGCGGCGCGCCCTTGTTGAGCAGGGTTTCTGTGCCGGCAGATGTGCGCGAGTACAGGTAGGGTTGAAGCACGGTATTCGCGTCGAGCAGGAACTTCACCTCATATTCAGCCCCTATTGCACTGCCGAAAACCAAATATCCGGTTGCAGCATTTTGATCCGTATTGAGATAGATCGAGGTATTAGCGGCGATGACCGGATCGGTCGCGACAGCCGCGTTGATGCCGACCACATAGTTCTTGCCGGTCGCATCGTCAACGAGCGCGCCATAGACCTGATAATTGGCGACAGTGTTTCCCGGTCTCTCGACAATGTCATTCAGCGACCAATCGGCGAATCGCCCATCGAGCGTCAAGTTTCCAATTGTTGCCGCCATTTGTGTGATCCCTCAAACCGTTTTGCGTCTTCCTTCGCCATGGCTATGACGTTGCGAGGCCGCATGACCTGATGCACGGAGACAATATCCTTCCGACGTCGCGCCGAATTATCGCGGGATTCGAAATGCTGCGATTGATCTGACTTCGACAAGGCGGGTGACCTGCCTCTTGTTGACGGCATACTAAAATGTAAAAGGAGCAAGCCTGTCCAACGGGAATCCCTGTTGCGTGTCAGACTTCGTCTCACATTCCTTGAGAGCGCTGGGTCTCAGCCATCGCCAAAGAGGCCATGCGCCGCCACAGACGAATTCCGCGCCCCAGTCAATCGAGTGGGCTCGCTTCTTGGACAAATGGGCCCGACTGACATCCGGAAACTCACTTAAGCGGCTCTCTTCCTAGTCATCTGGAACGCAAGTTCGTCACATTATATGATAGCTCGAATCTCTCTCGATAGAGGAGAGCGCTTGTGGCGAATGCGGGTGTGAGAGGCCGGCCGATCGAGCCGTTGGTGCTGAGTGCGCAGGAGCGGACGTACTTGGAGAGACAAGTTCGTCGTCATCGTATTGCCCGGTCGCTATCTGAGCGATGCCGCGCGATCCTGCGGTGTGCGGACGGGTTGCCAAGCAAGTCCGTGGCTGCCGAACTCGGCATCCACGAGCACACCGTTGGCAAGTGGCGCCGCCGGTTTTTGAAGGATCGCTGTGATGGCCTGCTCGACGAGGCCCGCCCTGGCCGCCCTCGCACCATCAACGACGATCAGGTTGCAGCCGTGATCGAGCGAACGCTGCGTACTACGCCAGCCGACGCGACGCACTGGTCGATCCGCTCGATGGCTGCGGAGACTGGCTTTTCCCACACCACGATCCGCCGAATGTGGTCGGCGTTCGGCTTGCAGCCGCACCGTAGCCAGACATTCAAGTTGTCGAGCGATCCACTGTTCGGCGACAAGGTGCGCGATATCGTCGGCCTTTACCTGTCCCCACCGAACCGAGCCCTTGTCCTCAGCATCGATGAGAAAAGCCAGATCCAGGCGCTTGATCGCGAGCAACCGGTCTTGCCGATGATGCCTGGCGTGCCGGAACGTCGTACGCACAGCTATGTGCGGCATGGTACGACCTCGCTGTTTGCCGCGCTCGATGTCGCCTCAGGGTTCGTCATCGGCAAATGCTACAAGCGCCACCGAGCAGTCGAGTTCTTGAAGTTTTTAAAAGAGATCGATGCTCAAGTTCCTGAAGGCCTCGATGTCCATATCGTTATGGATAACTACGCCACCCACAAGACACCCAAGATCAAAGCGTGGCTCACCCGCCGGCCTCACTATCATGTCCATTTTACGCCGACTTCCGCGTCGTGGATCAATCAGTAGCGCTGGTTCGCTGAACTCACCAGAAAGCAAATCCAGCGAGGTGTTCACACCTCCGTCAGGCAGCTCGAGGCCGACATCCGGACCTTCATCGACCTGCACAACCAAAACCCGAAGCCCTTCAAATGGACCAAGTCCGCAGACCAGATTTTGGCTTCCGTCAAACGCTTCTGCCACAAAGCCCAACAGACATTATGTGGCGAACTTTAGATTCACGTGACTAGTGTCCTGAATCATAAGTTCGGCAGACTCCAAATCGGCTCGATCATGGCGGACTCTCCTGATTTGGGGGAGGATTGGTCATGGGTCGATGGTTTGCCTCGCTGGGGCTCGATGAGGTGGAACGCGCTGAGTTGACGTCGCTGGCGTCGCGCCGAAGCACGGCTCAGGCGTTGGCGCTGCGGGCTCGGATCATCCTGGCCTGTGCCGTAGGCGAGCAGAGCAAGGTCGTGGCGACCCGCCTGGGCATTGATCCGGACACGGTCGGCAAGTGGCGTCGGCGCTTTGCCGAGCATCGGCTGGGAGGGCTTTGGGAGCCGCGATCGGGGACGCCGCGCTGCGAAACCGGAACACGTCCTTCGTGATTGACGGCGAGGCCGTGCTCGGCGTCGACGGCATATCAGTCCCGCAAGTACATGACGAGATGCAGTTCTACGCCTTCGATATCCTGGCGAAAGGCGGCGAGGATCATCGCAAACTGTCGCTATCGATGCCCAAGATCAACCTGGTGCGGCTGTTAGCGCGTCGCGTCGACGGGATCTTCCAGCGACTTCGAGCAGGGCGAGATCGGCCCCGACCTGTTCCGCTACGTCTACCTGATGGGACTGGAAGGGCTGGTTTCCAAGCACCGCGAGCAGCCGCGATCCGTCAATCTGAGTTTTATGGCGCCATCAGCAATAACCACTGAGGCAAGCGAGCCGCTGCGTCGCACGTCAACGGGTTCGGTAGGAGTTGCGTCAGACCCGAGTCTGAATAGGCGTTCTGAGGCGTCGCGACTGTGCCGGCCTGGATCACGAAGAGCCGACAGCCAGGCGCAGCCTTGCCGGTCAGGTCGAATTGCGGGGTGAGACTGAAGCCAGGGACGGTGCCGGCGGCCAAAGCCAAGGACGCCAACAGAAGTAACGGCGAAGCAGTGACCGTCGCTAAGCCGATCATTCGAAGAAACTTGCTGCGCATTCTTATCCTCGCATGCATCTAACGTGCTGCGAGCCTAAGAGACTGCCGCTTTACTGGTCTATGCGAGGTCCGCGGCTTTTGCGGTCAAAGATCATCATCCGAAGATTGTTCATTCTGTTGATTTTGCGAGCCACCCCATGCCGGCTCGGGTGAACGGACGTTTAACCATGCATAGGAGGTCTTCCCGCTCGGGGAATTGGTGGGTGCCAGCCTATTTTAACCCTCAGTGGTCTGGGTTTGATCCACCGCAAAGGTTCTCACCCAAAACTAGTTAATGATGTTTTCTATCACCGGGCTCCGGTTCGGCCGTCGCCGGTGACTGAGAGTGTTGTGCTCCCGCCGTTAAATGCGGTGACGTATGCGCATATCCGAGCCCGCTTGGGCCAATTGCTTTAGGCATCTATCGAAATGCCCCGGAGACAATTGGTGTGCCCTTCAGTTTCCGAAGTGCGCCGGATGCCCGAATGCCGCCGCGTTGCCTCATCATTCAGTGGGCGCGCTTGAAGACCCGATGGAATCGGACGAGATCAAAGGGTGGCTTTGCGGGCTTAAGCCATACAGGGATTTCTGTCGCCATCAAAAAGTACGGCCCCCCAGAGTGGGTAGGGTCCCGATCCACTGCTGATGCAGTACCGTCAGCCCTCGTTAGCCTTTTCGAGCTGACTCCGTGGGGCTTACCAGCGGGCAATGTGGGAAGGCCGCGCAAACTATGACAAGCGAAAACGCGCCTTCAAGGCCGATTGGAGCCGCGTGGGAAGCGGTGACACTCGGTGAGGCGGCCAACGTCGCGCTAGCCATCTGGGCCGCAATAGTCGCGGCCCACATCACCGCAGCGTCGGTGTATTTTTGGCTTGAGCAGCGCAGCCCGGCATGGTTGGCCGCTCTTGCGATTTTGGCATACTGGCCGATCTTGGTGCTGATCACATGTCTCGGCCTTGCTTTTAAACATCTAATCCGGCCTCTGATTGAGCAAGTCAAACGGAGAAGGCCCGGTACCAAAAGCCGCCCATTAGTAAGGGCGCCTCAGTTGGCGGCCTCTTCGTCATCATCGACGTCGTCGCCGTATTCAAATGACAGCTGAGTTGGTTCAGTAATCGTGGATGCAATCGATCAAGTTTTGCTTTAAAGGCCGTTTCGATTCGGCGCGGGTCATGGACAAACAACCGATACCCGTCGGTGAACAGATCATCACCATCGTCTTGCTGGTGATCTTCGCGCTCGTGATTTGGTACGGCGCCATGATCTGAGACTTCTTTCTTTGGAGTGGGCCTTGTCTAGCCAGAGAAGCCTTTGGCGAAATTGATCACTTCACCCCATCGAGACGCGTGTCGACCCAGCCGACCTTGCTGCAGGCGGTGCATTTGAGGTGCGCCGAGATGTCATACAAATCCCAGAATTCGGGCTCAACGCTGCCCGTTTAAAATACACACGGGCAGCGTTGGCTCTAGCCCCAGGATGTAAAGCGCAAAATCCTGACGAGTAGAATACTGCGCAGGCGCGCAATCGTTTCGTACCTCGGAGGGGGTAGCTCGCTGATCGTTGTTCGTAGGAACGAATTGATACGGCAAGAGTCGGCGTTCCAGCTCGCAGTCGCTCCTCAGCCCCTGGGAGTAGCGATCCCTGGCGCTGTGACTAACGTCCGGCGCTGGGGGCGCTGGTTAGCTGTCGAAGCGAATTCGGAACATCAGTCGTCAATCTCGCTTAATGACCAGGAGATCGTAGATTGAGCCTGTAAGATTTTTAAGCGGTATCCGATATCCGTCTTCGCCTTCGTGGTGGACAGTGTCTTGAGCCACGCGCTGGAAAGCACCTAGGTCGTTCGAACCATTACCGGCGGGCTGGATTGAGAATGTACGATCATCGACGATTGTAGTGCGGTGCAGCCTCGATCCCTTACGAAGCTTATCGAAGTAGCTCATTCGCATCCTCTCCAGAAAACAATCCAAATAGCAAAAGCGGCAATACCTTATTTGGTTCCGTTCCTGCGGAGGAACCTCGGCCTTGTAACCATGGTGGTTATCTGGATGGTCTTCTTCCAACCTGAAGCGGTGGCGTCCTTCTTTCACGCTTGGGCTTTTGAGACGCGCTGGGAGCAGGCTGCTCACGATCTCCAGTTTTCTGAAAATGGCGCGCGGCCCCCAATGTCCTGCCAGTTAGGCGTAACGTG
>NZ_AUGA01000086.1:0-17694 GCF_000426785.1 Bradyrhizobium sp. th-b2 | reverse complement strand
CTGTTCCATCTCATCAGTCGGCTCTACGAGCGTACCTCCGTCATTGTCACCACAAATCTTGCGTTCGGCGAATGGCCGAGCGTGTTCGGCGACGCCAAAATGACCACCGCGCTGCTCGACCGGTTGACCCATCACTGCGACATCGTCGAGACCGGCAACGACAGCTGGCGATTCAAAAGCCGCGACGATGTTCAAACAACCCGCGCTCGTGTCGTCTCCGCAACCCCGACCAGCTCCGACGACCCGAGCGCTACCAGCAGAGCACAGCCGATCAAAGGGGTCCCTTTTGGAGGCCGATAGGGGGTCCCAGTCAAACGCCGATTGACATATCGAGCGCGATAGCTCGGGTTGAATGTATGGACGGCTTTTACAGTCTGCACCAGCGACTCGCCGATCGATCCAAATTCGAAGAGGCATACTCCGTCCTTCAGGTCGCCGACGGTCTTGTTGCAGCCGATTTGGCGGTTCGCTTCGATATCCCCGTGCGAGTGGGATCGAGCCTCAAGGTGCCGGACATCCTAGTGGCCGATTCCGAAACAGGGGCCAGCTTCTATTGTGAAGTTTCGACGTTGTACAGCGCACAGGGACACGTCGACCAATCACGGCTCCTCGGCGCTGTTCACACCGTGCTGATTCAAAGTGCGATTCCGGCGGCATTTGCTGGCCAGATATTGCGCCCGATTGAGGATGAAGAGATCACGGGATTGATCAACCGAATTCAATGGGAATTGATTGAGATCGAGAATGATACCTCGTTCCACGTAGTCGATATTGATGGCGCCTTGCAGCTCGCCCTTGCTCCCGCAGCACTTGAAGATCGCGTTGCGGCATGGGCGCAGGAACATGGATTGCAACTCAATTCGTTGAGCGCGGTCATGTCGGCGACTGATAACGGCGCACGCCTGCGCCGCAAGATCGAGGAAGAGGCGCTGCAGCTTCCTGCCGGGCAGCCAAATTTGGTCGTGATCCTGGCCCAGGATTTGTGGATGAGCCCCGACAGTTTAGCAGACCTTCTCGCGAATGCTGAAGAAATCGTCTCCGAGTATCACAAGGTCACGGCCCTGGTTCTGACAGGCGAGGACTTCCGCTCTGTCGCTTCGTCGGCAAGGAAGATCGGCGACTCCCTTTGTGCCGTCAGTGACCGTGACGGACTGGTTCACAAGCAACTCCTGATTCTTAATCGATCTTGCCCCGAGATGTTTCCGGCCAGCACTTTGGAAAAATTGTACGTGGCCTTCTCTCATTAAGCGCGATGGATTTCACCGCTCTAAAGTTCGCAAGCCCAACGACTGCGGATTAGAACCATATTGGGCTGATCTCGTATGAAACATTGAGTATCTGTCTTATGTTGTGTCGAGAAAGCGCCAAGCTCGACGTTGCCGCCGCACCTATGAAGTCGACTCCCCTATTCAATATGACAATGTTTCGATTGTCATCTTTATCGCTCTTGTGCATGGAAGATTGATAGATGATGGCGTCGCAGTTAAAATATTCCCGTAAGAACTCGGCAACAATCTGCGTGGCTATGTATTCGCGCTGCCGCTCAAACGGCAAAATGGGTTTGCTGATTTCGTCCTGCATTTGAGTGATGAAGTCATAGCGGGTGTGGGCGTAGCTCTCCTTCCATGCCTCGCCGCGCGATTTCGAAAACGCGGTAAAGTCGAACACTCGGAGTTGCTTTAGCAGTTCAAACTCTCCGACTGCGAGCTGATCGCCAATGCTAGGTCGTATTTCGGCGACGGCCGTTTCCTCGCTAAAGGCTCCGTAGAATACCGGGATATACTCGACGCTCATTCGACCAGCGCGAGCCTTCTCCTTTGGCGGCGCGCCAAGCTCTCTCGCCGGATTCTTATTGAGATATGATTCCGTGAAGCTGTCATCCAGCAATCTCGCCCGGTAAATCTTTTGTCCGATTTCAAGCGCATATACGGGACGTATAGTGCCTTGATCGTATTCTTCCGGCTTTCCAAAAAGTTCGTCGAGAAGCTCCTTTGTCTTAAAGAATCTTCTCTCGTACTGAACGATGCGGCAAAAATCATTCCACTGATATTCGAAACGCCTCTCGTACCATCGCTCTGCTTCGTCAGCATCTTCGCGAGTTCGTACATCCGCGAGAGACTCATAATTGCTAAATTCATCATAAAACGGTTCGGCGCCATCCATGATGTCCGCGTGATCGCAGTCCGGCAAACACTCCGCGATGGCGTCGATGAGATGACCATCCGCCTGTAGATCACTTCCCAAGATATCTTTGTAAGGTTCGCCACGGGTGTCATAGCTCGGGTTATCCGAGTCTCTTGTGGCGCACATGTACTCTTCGCCGTGTCCGTAGTTCTCGCGGAAGTACCTGTCCACCTCCTCGGCGAAATCGCCGACTGCAACGACCTTCCGCGATTTGCCGTGCGACGTATCAAAATCGCATTTTCCCCTTTTGCCGTGAGCCTGAATCCATTTCACAAAATCCTTGTCACCAATGCAGTTTGAGCAGAGCTTCAATTCTGCAGAATTTGAACGCGTTGACATGACTTACTCATCGACTCAGTTGTTGACCGATCTCCGATCTCTCTGTGGTAGCACCCTGACGAAAATCTACAACGCAGACGTTCAGTGGGTGATCGGGTTTTTAACGGGCTTCGCGCATTTCAAGGACAAGGATCTGCTCAAGAACACCGATTACGACGCGGTTGCTGCGTACGTCGATCAGAAGTGCAAATTGAAACCACTGGCTCTCATCTTCGACGCCGCTGCCGAGTTGGGAGAGGATTTGGCGAAGTAGATGACTTGGCGCGGCTGCGCCTAAAAACCTGAAGGAAAGGAGTGACGATCATGACAAACAAGCTCGTGCTCATTGCGATCGCGACCGGTCTATGGGCAAACGTAATCACCTCTCTTGTGCGCCCGGCCCATGCAGATGCGGATAGCTATCTCTCGAACATCGCGCATGACATCCATGCCCTGGTTTACGGCGGGAGCGGCTGCTTCAATTCCAAGATTTGCTAGAAATCCAAACGGGTGTCCGAAGTTGCAACGCGCCACGGGCGGCATCGCGATGCGCTCTCGATGAAATCGAGGCGCCGAAAGAGGCTTGGGACTTGGCGTCTCCGCGCCTGGAGCTGTCAGGTGGGCGTCCAAATGGGGGAACTTGAAATGCGACGCGGAAACTCTCTCGAATTCAAAATTGCGCTTGTATGTTTGCTGCTTAATACGCCTTGGGCGCGGGCTGGCGAGACCGCTCCCCAGCCGTTAAAGCATCCCTGCTCGCCCTGAACTCTGATGCGACGCCATCGCAATGGACCCTCACGGATCGAAATGGCGTCTTGTTGGATACGGCGACAACGCAAGCATTGACTTACCTTCGCTTGGGCAAGATTGCCGAAAATCAGCCGTTGCAGCTTTCGCTCGAGGCCAAATCCAACAAGATTCTTAATGAGGAACTAGCTAAAATCGCCCCGTAGAAAAGCCTTTTGATGGATCGCGCATGCAATCACCAGAACCCGAACAACAATTTTTGCTGAGAGAGCTATGGACACTCGCTTGGGCGGCATCGGTGCAACGCGCCAACCTGTATGCACTAGGTTCAAGCCAGACCGGGCAACTGCGCGACATGCTCCAGGAGTTCATTACAACCCGGATACTTCCGCATTACGTTGGATCCTGCACCGAGCGGCAGCATTATCTCAACCTTGCGCAGCTGGTGGAATTTGGAACAGGGGCTCTCCCAGGCTCCTTGCGAGACGGACGTTACAGATACGGCGTCGCTCAAAAGCTCTTGAATCTCGTGCTCAAGTACCACTGGTGCCTCGGCCAGATCTCCGAGCCGCCGCATTGTCCGATCGACAGGATCATCATCCAAAAGACCCACCGGCGCGGACGCGTCAACTGGACCGAGATCGTTGACGAGGACCAATATCGCGCGGTTATCGAAGCGGTTCGGCGCAAGGCCGAACCGGAAAGCATTGCCCGCTGGGAACTGCGGAACTATCGCCGCCGCTCCAGCTTGTAGCGTTTGAACTAACTAGGCAACCGCGCGCCGCTCGGCGCGGCTCCTATTCACTCGGCGGCCTCAGCGGGTTGATTCTTAAGCTCCGCAAATTTCGCCGCCATCGTGGGGTTACCCCGGGTCAGCTTCTTGATCGTCACGTCCTGCGCCTTGTCATTCGCAAGGCGCAGGTTGCGGTCAGCGCCGATCAAGGCATCCTTCGTCTTCTGCAGGTGATCAATTGACTTATCAATCTCCGTAATCGCGGTGTGGAAGTGCCTGGAAGCGAGATCAGTGTTCTTCAAGAATCCGTTCTTGAACGTCTCCAGCTGGTTCTCGAACTGGGTGATGTCGATATTCTGGGCCTTCACCAACGCCAGCTCGGTCCGGTACTTCAAGGAATTGAGCGAGGCGTTCCGCAGCAGCGTGATCATCGGTAGGAAGAATTGCGGTCGGATGACGTACATCTTCGGATAGCGGTGAAAGACGTCGACGATACCGGTATTGTAGAGTTCGTTGTCGGGTTCGAGCAATGAGACCAGGATCGCGTACTCACAGCCCTTCTCGATCCGATCGCGGTCAAGCTCCTTGAGGAAATCCTCGCTCTTGCTCTTCGTCGCGGTTTTGTCGCTCTCGTTCTTCATCTCGAACATGATTGAGATGAGCTCGGTGCCAGCTTCGTCCGCGTCGCGGAAGATGTAATCGCCCTTGCTGCCGGTCCGCGCGTCGTTGTCTTTCTCGAAATAGGCGCGCGGAAACGCCATCGAGCGGACCCGATTGAACTCGGTCTCACAGTGCTGTTCGAGGGTCTCGCCGACCATCTTGGTCGAGAGGCGGGCTTTCATATCCTTGAGGCGTTCGATCGCGTCGTCCCGATCCTTGATCTGGGTTTCGTATTTGTCCTTGAGCGACTGCTCAGAAAGCTGCTTTTCAAGCTGGACCTGCTTGATGCCGTATTTCAGCTCATCACGCTCTTTCTCGATGGCACCAACAGCTTCGGTCACGGCGAGCTTCTTCTCCAGCTCGACGGCCTGGAGCTTAGCCTTCAGCTCTTGGACTTCCTTTTCCTTAGCAGCAGAGATTTTGTGCTGCTCGCTGGCCAGGAGCGCTTCAGCAAGCTCTGAAGCAGCCTTCTTCTCACGTTCCGCTTGCGCGAGCGCGTTCGCCAGCGCGTCACGCTCCTTTTCGACAGCACTCAGTGCTTCTGTAACCGCGAGCTTCTGGGAGACCTCACTGGCCTCCAGCTTGGATTTCAGCTCCTGGATTTCGGAATCCTTGGCAGCGGCGGTCTTCTGCAGATCCCCGCCGACCTGGGCTTTGGCCAATTCAACAGCACTCTGCTTGTCACGCTCGGCCAATTCCAGCCGTTCGTGCAGTTGCTTTGCGAATTCGGCGTTACGGACCTGCTTCAGAATCTCGGCATAGCCGGATTCATCGATCTTGAAGGCCTTGTCACAGTGGGGACAGATGATCTCGTGCATGGCTCCTGTCCGGGTGGGGGCGAGTGCTGTTGTCATCCAAAAATGGCTGCGGGCGGCGGGAATCAGCCTCCGTTCACCATGAGAACAAAATTAGAACATGCCAATCTGGACGGTCAAGCGATGCGCATCGCTTCCGGGCATTTTCCCCGGTTTTTCCGATAAGGGCCAAGTTTTGCGGACAGCAGTCAGCACCAGGCGAATCGAAACCCGGCTGACCATTGCATAGACTAGAATTCTAAGAAGATGGCGGGGCGGTCGCTCATGCCAGGACATATCAAGAACATAAAGTCGAGGTCCCGGACTTGACCATCGTTAGTTTTAAAGCGGTTCCATCATCAACATCTTGCAGCGTGGCCATGGCCGAAATCTCGTTTCGCCGAAAGCAACCGACAACTGCTGGTTGGTTCCTTGATAAAAGATCGCTAGATTCGATGAAGGGCGAAGAGGAGTAGAATGCTCACTTCCAGTATGGCGCCGAAAGCGCCCTACAAAATCGATTTCCTCTCTAAGAGCTGCAGCCTAGCTGAGCGCTGCCTCTTCGGTGAGATACCTGCTCTCCAAATCTTTTCAGAGGTAACATAGTGCCAGCGCCGACGGCCGGGACGATAACAGTACGCGCCACCTTGGCGATGTTGGACGGCCCGAAGCGTGAAATCGCTGATGGCGTAACCAACGATCAATACGTCTTCTGGCTCGGCTCGGGCATCTCGCGAGAGCGCATGCCGGATCTGCGCGACGTGGCGAAAAGAGTGATGATTGCATTGCAGTCGCGCATCCAACAAGCCGATCCAAACTGTCGTTTCCGCAAGGCCTTGAATGCGGTCGTCGTGCTGGCCAACCCAAGCCCCGATGAATGGAGGCGCATCGCCTATGTTCAGGCGCCGGACAGCTGGCTGGACTTCGACGTAATCGCGGCACGGCTGGTCAACAACTATGCCCGTATGCTCAATGTCAATATCGATGGAGAGGAGCCCGACTTTATTCTTTGGAACGTGCTGGATGCTGCCCATGTTTATGCAGACCAGGCGATCGAGCCGGATGCAGAACATCTGTGTCTGGCGGCTCTCGCGATTGAAGGCGTCGCCTCCGAGATGCCAACGGCCAATTGGGACTGCTTGATCGAGCGCGCCGTTCGTCTGTTGGCCGGTGATCGACCGGTTCTGCGGGTCGTGGTAGCGCCAAACGGCGTGCGTTCCAACCGTTTGCGCGCCAATCTTTACAAGTTTCACGGCTGTGCTCAGGCGGCTCTGGAGGACGAGGCTCAATTTCGAGAAATGCTCGTTGCACGTTCGAGCCAAATCAATGGCTGGGTCGCGCAGAATCCGGTGATGGCACCGTTTCTCATCAATTTTATTGTGACACGGCCAACCTTGATGCTTGGCCTTTCGGCGCAGGACTCCAACATTCAGGGTCTGTTTGCCTCGGCGCAGGCGGCGATGCCGTGGCGTTGGCCTTCGCATCCGCCCGCCTATGCGTTTTCAGAGAACGCGCTAGGTGCCGATCAGGAGGGACTGCTTCAAAACGTCTACCATCATGATTACAGTCCGGCCAACCGGCCATCGATGGAAGCGGAGGCGCTGGTGCAGGCTTATGCCAAGCCATTGCTGCTTTCGCTGTTTCTTTATGTCGTGACGGCTAAGCTGAAGGTCTTATTGACTATCGGCTTACCTGGCATCGCCGATGCGGATCGGAACAAGCTGCACGAAGGGCTAGATTGCGCGCGCAATCTTGTCGCCGATGGCGTCGTTCCGAGTGCCGCAGTCGTGACGGAGCTGTTCGAGCAATGTGGGCGGACCATGTCGATGCTGCGGGACGGCAAACTGCCTGATCCCGTCAAAGGGCTCTATGCGCCGATCACCGCTGAGCCGCTTCACCGTATGCCCGCTGACTTGACACTTGCCAGCAGCGGGACTTGCCAGTTTGCGATTGCGTCGGGGCTAATCGGCTTGGGGCTCGCACGCGGCCTGTGGACGGCCGCCAAGGCCGACGTCGCGGACAGTATGTCAGGCGCGGTGGTTCTAACTGGTCGAAGCGGCGCGGCGAAGATCTATTTCGCGGCGAATGCGCAAGCTGCCATCCGCCTTGGTACCAATGGCCTCATCGCTGCCAACGACGATGCGGTCATCGTCCACAGCCACGAGAACCCACCGCCGCTGCCGCGCTATCCCCGCCGCGCGCCGGGTCGGACCGGACTCGCTCGCTTCCGTGAAGTGAGCATCGAAGACCTAGTCGCTGGCGGCACGGAAGTGGAGGATCTACTCGCGCGCTTTCGCAGCAAGGTGGCCCTATGACCGCTGGCATGCCGGCCGAGCGAGTTGCGGAGATCCTTCTCCGCGCTGGATACCGGCGGATCGACCCGCCGCTGCGTATCGCAGGACTCGAATTCGACATTGCGGCCGCGTTCGTCGGCGTCGGCCATTCCGCCGACTTGGTCGTCATCGGAGACATGGCAGCGCATGGTGAGCGTAAGGTCGTTCAGCAGATCGAGGGGATTGCGCGCGCGCTTGACGTCATGCGTTCGCACCGTCCGCTCACCACCGTGATCATCGGTCCCCGCCCGGTCGGGAAAACACTCGAAACTCTTTCGCAAGTCGGTCGCATCCTGCCCGTTGAAGAGGCTCTTGACCCTGCCGAGCTCCGGGATCAGCTCGCCGTCTTACTCCCGCTGGAGCTGCCGGCCACGCTCTCTGCGGAACGTGATCTCGGAGCCATCGAAACGCTGGCGCTTCCCGATGAACCGCTCGCTGAAGAGTTGGTGGTAGCCTCCAAGCTCGGCGAAGCCGCGGTGCGCGAACGGTTTCACGGGGCGTTGAATTCAGTGTTCGAGACGGATGATGCCCGCGACGATAGCAACGGGACAGAAGCATGACGCGCCTAAAGTCGCTTTACGTGAAGGATTTTCGCAGTATCGATGGTGAGATCAACATCTCACTCGATGCTCCGATCGTGCTGATCCACGGACCAAATGGGGCTGGCAAAACCAGCCTCCTTTCCGCGATCGAGCTGGCACTGACCGGGTCGGTCCCGTCTCTCTCGCGTGCTGAGCCCGATTATTTGACTTATCTGCCGCACAGAGACCGTCCATTCGGCGAGGTGCGTCTAGTCGTCTCCGCTGACGACGGCACGCTGCGTTCTTCCGATCTACGTGTCACGACTGGCGGGGTCAGTGGCAACCCGCTCCTGACCGACTCCGAGGCAAGCTTCTTCAGCGAACGGAGCTACCTCGCACAGTCCACACTCGGGCGTCTCCTCGAAATCTACCAGCACGCTGACAAGAAGACCGACTCTCCACTGACACGCTTTGTCAAGGAATTGCTCGGCCTCGATCGCATGGAAGCCCTGATTGGCGGTCTTCACACCGCGGGCAATATTGCCCGGCTAAAAGGGCCGGTGCCGGCCTATGGCGAGATCCGAGATAAGCTTGCGCTGGATGAAGCCGAAGTTCAGGATCTGACCAGGCTGCTGAATGAAGCCACCATGGCAATAAAGGCGCAGGAGAATGAGTTGAGACAGCGGGTCTCGCCGGTCGATCCCGCACTATTGGATCTCCATCCTGCGGAACTCGTTTTGCGCCTCACCGCGATCTCGGAAGAGGCTGATCTCACCGCGCTGGTGCGGGCACGGCGTGAACTCGAGGTCTCGCGAGCCGGCTGGATATCTGCCAATCCGCTTGGCTCCCAAAGTGGTGAGCGCAGCGCGATCGAGGCCATCAACCAGGCTGCCCGCGAAAAATTCGAGAAGTGGAATTTCGAGCATGGGCGGACCGTTGAAGCTTCCCTTGGCCGGGCCGCTGGTTTTTTTGCCGAGATTTCGGCGTCCAGGGAATCAAGATTTGTCGAGCGCGCGCGTGTGCTGAGCGAGCGCATTGCAACGGACCTGAAACGGGTAGAGAGCGTCCTCGCAGCTCACGACTTGGCGCTTCAGCGCCGCGACGATCTCTCCGGATAGCTTTCCGCAGCCCGCACACGTCTGGAGCGGCTCGACCAGGAAATCGGCACCGCATCTGCAGCGAATGAGGCTTTCGCGCGCAACCTATCCGACCTCACGTCGCATATCGAAGGCGACATCTGTCCGGTCTGTGATCGCGACTTCGCTGAAGTCTCGGACACGCCTTTGTCGGCCCACGTCGCCGCCAAGGTTGCCGCAATGGTCGAGCAAGCGGGGCGCCTGCAGTCGTTACTTCAGTCGCGCGTCAGTACGCAAGCGGAAGTCGCGCGGTTAGACCGCGGGCTACAAGCAGCAGCAAGCGGACTGGTTTCCGAAACCGAGCTGAGCGCCCTAAAGACTCGAGCCGTCGATCTGATCGAGGTCGATCGCCAATTGGTTGAAATGAAGCCGGAGCTTGAAGAGGGCGACCGCCTGCGCGACGACGCCAGCAGATCGGCTCAGGCGCTTGCCGCTTTCCAAAATGCGGACCAGTCTGCAATTGTGCTGCGCAACAGCATTGAGAATCTGGCCCGCCGCATGGGAATCGCCTTCGACACCGCAGCGACGACCGAGCAACTATTGCAGGAGCTCGCGACGACCATAGACGGGCGAGAGAGCGCCCTTGCCGATCGTCAGGTTGCACGCCGGGGCGCTATTGCGGCGGCTCAAGCTCTCGCCGCGGCGCTTGAGAATCGGGACCATCTCGTCGAGAAGCTTCGCGTCTTGGTAGAAGAGTCTAGCAGGCGTAAGGCCCAAAAGGCCGAAGCCGACAAGATCATTGACTTGGGCAAAGACCTTGTGCGCCAGATGCGCGAAGCGCGCGGTCGTGTTGTGCGCCGCGTATTCAACGATGAGTTGAATGCCGTCTGGCGGGATCTGTTCGTGCGTCTCGCGCCGGAGGAGCCGTTCATTCCTGCTTTTGCTATTCCCGAGACCGCAAATGCGGATGTCGAGGCCGAGCTCGAAACTCATCATCGACGCGGCGGCAAGGGTGGCAATCCGCGTGCGATGTTGAGCGCGGGGAACCTAAACACGGCGGCACTAACGCTGTTTTTGGGGCTCCATCTCTCGGTCAGTCCGAAGCTGCCGTGGCTGGTGATCGATGATCCGGTCCAGAGTATGGACGAAGTTCACATAGCGCAGTTTGCAGCGCTGCTCCGTACGCTCTCTAAGCAGATGAACCGACAGGTCATTGTTGCCGTCCATGAGCGCTCCCTGTTCGACTATCTCGCGCTCGAGCTAAGCCCCGCCTTCAAGGGCGACAGGCTCAACGTGGTGGAGCTCGGCCGAAGTGCGATCGGCCAGACGACCTGCCGCTGGGACGCGCGCCTATACGTCGCCGATCGGGCGGTCGCTGCATGAGCATCGGGCCTGACGTAGGTCGCGCCGAAACGTCGTACACGTGAGGTTTATGGCTGGCTGCGTTGAGGGAATCGTCGAGCGCATTCATAGAGTTGCCGTCGATGGCCTCTCCCATCCGGACGCAAACAGTCTGCTGCACGCCTACATCGCCTGTCTTCCCGTCCCGGACCTTTGCTTGGGAATCCTGGAAACGCTCGCCGAGCCGTCGGTACGACGTTCGGCCCTTCGACGACGACTTCTGCGCCTACTGCGCGACGGCGATTTGCAGCCGCCCGATCTCAAACTCGTCTGTGACCTGATCGAGGAGTGCCGGTTGGCTGGCCGTGATAAGCCAAAGGTCCGTGTCTCGGTCGACACCCTCTTGTCCTCGGTGTTCGCGCATCTTCCGCCGACCCAGCAGCATTCCATCGTGCAGACTTGGATGGATCGGGGCACTACGGGAGCGGCTGGTCGCTGGTTGAAGGCAGTAGCCGAGGTACCGGCGCTGTTCGACGAGAGGGCAATCATGGCCTACTACAAGGCCTCTGACGACGAGCGAGCGGAGAAGCTTCTGGCGAACCGGGCCAGCGCAGCGTTTCTTGAGGAAATCCTTCCCGAATTGGCCGAACGTTGCGATCGAGGCTGGGTCCTAAGCAAGGCGGCTTTGCGTGCGAGCAGGGTCGACGAGGCCGTCTGGCCGATCATTCGGGCCAGGCACCCTGCGACCTACCTTTATCTGTGTGCACGATTGCATCGCCGGATCCCGGAGGAGGAAGCACTTGAGATCGCTCTGATATGCCCCAACTCGATGATGAACGAGACGAGAGGATTGGCGATTTGGGCTGTCGGCCAGATGGGTATGATCCGGGTTCTCGACCAAATCGTCGCTCGGGGCGAGGAGCTCGATCGGAAGGACCGCGCGGAATTTGAAAGCTTCCCAGGTTGAGGGGCACCGTCATGGCACGACCGCAGCGTTACCTGCGGCCATTACCCGCGAGAAATTCGCTTCGGCGCAATACGTAAGAAGGAGAAGTACTCGCGCCGCCGCAACTCTCTCTTTAGCCCGATAGAACATCGGACCGAACGCGAACTGATTAGCTTTCTCTCATTTCCTTATCAGTGACACGCCAAGGCGCTCGGCCGGAGACTAGACAATGCCGAGAATCGTAGGTGACGGGCACCTACTGCGGCCCTGTATTTCAGGGCGGCGAGAAACGATCAGCCAGTCCGGGAGCGAGCTTGTCACTCGGCGAATTGACTATCTCCTTTATAAGAAACGGTTTCTGTGGCCGCCGTCGCCAACCCTGTGTTGTGAGAGAGGTCGGTTGCGGCGTTGGCCCCAAGATGCAAGCTCCCGGACGTTTGAAAAATAGGCCATAATTCCAAATATATCGGACGCCATTGTCCGAAATGAGGTTCACCGAGGGACAGCCTGGGATCGCTCAATGCCTTCGTTCACGCGGCGGAAGCCCGAAGCTTCACGGTTGCGGGACGGCAACTCGGCGTGTCGTCATCGGCGATCGGCAAGTCAGTGGCGCGGATGGAGGAACGGCTCGGCGTGCGCCTTCTCCATCGCAGCACACGCAGCATCGCACTCACTGCGGAAGGGGCCCTGTTCCTCGAGCGCTGCCGGCGCATCTTTTCCGAAATCGAAGCGGCCGAGCTCGAACTGTCGCAGACGCACGAAGCCCCGCGCGGCACGCTGCGTGTCGCCCTGCCATTGGCCGGCATGCTGATGATGCCGACGCTCGCAGCTTTCATGCGGGCCTATCCCGAGATCATGCTGTTTCTCGATTTCAGCGATCGCGTCGTCGATGTGATCGAGGAGGGTTTTGACGCCGTCGTGCGCTTCGCTGATGCCGGTGACACGCGCTTGATGTCACGCGCCTTGGGCACCTATCTCCGGCGCCTGGTGGCGGCGCCGGCCTATCTGGCGGCCAAAGGTGTTCCCAAAACCCCTGATGACCTCAAGGCTCATGCCTGCCTGCACCACAGGTTTCCGACCAGCAGAAGGTTCGAGCAATGGCCCGTGCCGCCCGAGCAAGCCGGCGTCGAGATTGAACTTCCGAAAACGGCGGTCGCAAGCACGCTTGAGCCGCTGATCCATCTGGCCGAGCAAGGCCTGGGCATCGCCTACCTGCCCGACTTCGCCATAGGCAGGCAACTTCGTGAAGGTCTGCTCGTCACTGTGCTCGACGACTACACCGATCGCTCCGGACCGCTTCGAGTCCTGTGGCCGTCGAGTCGGCATCTCGCTCCCAAGCTCAGAGCATTCGTGGACTTTCTCGCCGCGAACCTCGTCCCTTCCGTCGAAGGAGAAGCAGACAGCGGGATAGGTTTCTAGGAGAGGTTGATCTCAGACGGCTCGTCGGCGAGAAGACGCGCGCTTAAGAGCGTGCCAAATCGCACAAAATCGTAGAGTGGCGTGGAAAATCGTAGAGCGGGTGAAGAGAAACGAACTCCGTTACATTCACTCGTAAGCTTTTGTTAGAAAGCTTATCAGTCTGCGAACTGACTCCATTTCGCACCAAAGCTTATCAGAGGGACAGTTTACCGCCCGCCGGTATTCAGGACGAGACCGTTTCGGCGGGAACGCGCGAAATCATTCGACCGTCCAATCTCAATTGACCGGCATCGAGGAGTTCGGCCAGCGCTGCTTCGACAACTTCGCGTAGTCGTGCGCTGGTTGAGCCGAAGCCAAACAAGCGTGCAACGGCCTGAATCAGTTGGTCCTGCTCGGCGCCAAAGTTCTCGACCACTACCTGACCGCGCGCGTTGGCGGGCCTGATCATAGCTGTTCGCCACGGGATCAGCCGCGTGTTCGCGCTCTTCGCCCAAAGGCCTCAAGCTCGCTGTTGAGCCTTTCGACCACTCGGACATGTGACCGCAGGTATTTTCTTTAGACGCTTCCACCGAAAGTCAAACCGTGTCTGATCTTCGGCCGTTGTTCCGAGCCACACGTTGGAATACCCATCTCCCCAATCGGACGGTAGCATTTTTTCTATGTTCTCGGGTCTCTTGGTCAGCACTAGCCAATCCAATTTCTTGCATCTGCGGATTAAGGCGAACAAGTCATCGCGCCACGATGGATCAACCTGATTGTCAAAGACATCGGCGAGCGACGCGCAAAATACCCGCGGTCGATGGCCATTCTCCTTTCGGAACTCTCGGGCTTGCGCATTCCACTGGATAGGCTTTTTCCAGTTTTGATCTGAGGTTCGTTGGCGCTCGCCGTGCGGGCCCCATTGCACTCTTTTATATCGGTGATCCATCATTGGTTCGGCATAGCAATTATCACAGCCCGGCGAGACTTTTTGGCAGCCAATCCATGGATTGAACGTATGATCGCACCATTCTATTTTCGAATTTTCACCCATCACAAATCTCCAAAGTTCAGAGCATCGCTCTGCCCGAGACACCGGTCACGGTTGCATCCTTTACAAGTTTATTTTTCGCCTTTAGCGGTGGCTAACGCACCAACGTCATCGAGCCGACGACGTCTCCTCGGAAGGCATTCCAAGGGAGAATGGCGTGTGCCGTTTTTCTGTCGCTTGGAGCGACAAGTATGAATTTCTCACAAGGTGGTTCTTGCGATTCATGCATGCGCGCAGGGATCACTTTGCGGCAACACGCCTCGTCGGGTGAGTTGGAGCTGTCGCGATGACGACGCTGTTCGCTTGAGACGATGCTTTTCGTGCAAGCCAAAACTGATAAGCTTTATTTTGTTGCATTGAACGGCTGATCGCTTAGAATCTCATCAGTCGGTTTGATCGAGATGGCAGGCAAGCAAGCTAAAATTCTCTCTGCTCAAGCGGCGCGAGACTTGGTTCTCTTCGCCGAAACGACCCGACACCCGGATAGAAATCGCGTTATCGTCTTGCTGTCGTTAAAGGCGGGCTTGCGCGCTGCCGAGATCGCCAAACTCACCTGGGATATGGTCGAGACCGCCGAGGGCGAGATCGGCGCCACGATTGAGCTGCGAGACAGCGCCGCCAAGAAACGACATGGTCGCCGGGTCCCGATTCAAGGCGACTTGCGCGACGCGTTGATCGTTTGGCGCAAGAGATCTCGAGGTGAAGGAGCAGTCGTTCGATCTGAACGCGGTGGCCCGATGACGCCGCTAAGCATCGTTGTCTGGTTCAACCGGGTCTTCCGCGCGACGGGACTGGACGGGTGTTCCTCGCATTCGGGACGGCGAACCTTCATCACGCGCGCAGCTCGCCTGGTCCACAAAGCTGGCGGCTCCCTCAGGGACGTCCAACTCCTGGCAGGTCATTCGTCGATCCAGACAACCCAGCGATACATCGACGGCGACAGTGATGCGCAGAGGAGGCTGGTATCGCTGATCTAGGAAAATCATCGAAACCGGCCTCGAGGCTGGGACCACCGCCGGGGGAACCAATCGGGATCGCGACGAACCTCATCGAGGCTATCGCTCGTGAAACTTCCCGATGGACAAGATCAGGCCAAGCGGACGTTGCCGCACCTGATCCCAGACTCCGCAACATCGTCCGATCCAAAGATACGCCGGCCCTGTTCGACTGGATGATCGAGACCTTCAACTTCCAGGGAATCTCCGACAGGGTCGCCGCGTCATACCTCCAGGCTCACGGCAGCATCACCTGGCATCAAATCAAGGCTCAGATTGGCCGCGATCCGGCCTGTTCGCTTCTGCGGAGCTATTGGGCATACGAGGACTGCCGATACGACAAGACCCGACAAGCCTGTAGCCACCCTCGCTACCTCCGCGGATGTCCAGTCCCGTCTCATCCCCTGAGAAATGGCCGCCTCAACCAAACCGCGTTCAGCTTCTTCTTATTCGTCAGAGACGTGGCTGGATCCGATCTCTTCCGGTGGCTCGATGACCAGCTCGCAGCCGCAGCCGACCTTGGCAATTCGGCTGCACAAGAGGCATTGGTCGGCCCGATGCGCCACGTCTTCGGTGTGTCGGACAAAGTCCTCACCATGACCCTGTCCGCGGTCTTGATGGCAGATCGGAGAGGCCGGCCTGATTGGTTTGATGTCGGCAGCCGCATGATCGTTGTCGACCGGCTCGTCCACAATCTCCTTGTCCGCACCGGGATCCTAGCCGGGTTTGACGCGACCCACGGTTACGGTCAGCATTGCTACGGCCAGGCCGGCTGCGCTGACATCTTGCGGCGGGTTTCGGCAAAGATCGACGCGCGCCAATTCGATGCCGGCTTTCCCGCGAATTTTCCGCGCTATATTCAACACGCGCTTTGGCATTACTGCGCTGCCGACGGCTTAAACGTCTGTAACGGCAACAATATTGATGATCGCAAGTCGTGCGAACAAATATCATGTATAGTTTACAGTATTTGTGGCCGAAACGCCTTGAAAATCAAGTAATTATTGCACTAAAGAAAATATAATTCTTCGATATAAAGTATTGAAATAATTGATATTTTTGACATTTCCGGCGAATATACTACTGCGAGGCCAGTCATTCTTGTCTCGTCATCTTAGAACAAGGAGCCAGACAGATGCCAAAACCTAGATTGTCCGGGCGCGCCCGGAGCCAAAATGGATCGATCTTCCCAGCAAGGGGCCCAAATCGGGCCCCTTCTGCTTTTCAGGGAGGCCGGCATGACCAAGCCTAATTCCTCCAAACCCTCGCCAGCCTCGAACTCCACAGTCATTGTCTACGGCCTGGATCCTGCCGGTAAGCCAAAGGCTGGCCGATTTCCGGGGAAGCATGCCAACCTGGCGAGGAAAGCAGCACTCGCGTTGAAACTGGCCGTCTGCAAAGTCAATCGGCCCAGGCTGATCGAGATCGCCTCTAGGATTCCGGTCGGCCGTCTCCACGCCCAGGGAAAGGCCTTCCTGCCATTCATCAGAAGCGAGCTGTACGACGAACTTGCTACTGCGGTCTTGCCCACTTCAAGAGCCGCCACCGGGAAAGCCATTCCAAAGGTGACGGCGGAAGCGGCAAGAGCGAGCGCCAAAGTCTATGTCATCCTTGGCTTTGACGAACGCCTCAAGCCACGTGGCGCGCGATATGTAAGCCGGAATGAGGACCAGCTGGTCAGTGCAGCCGCCGAGATGAACTTGTGCCTCTATGAGATGCGGTCCGCCGACCTGATCAGCTGGGTCAATCCACTTCCGCTCGGAAAGCTTCCGTTACCCAGCCGCAGCTCGGTGCCGGAGATCCGCCAAGCTCTCTACAGCGAGCTCGTATCATGGATAGCAGTAGAAGCCGACGCCGTGCCGCGTGGCAAAGTGGACGGCCCCTTGCCAGCTCAGAAAGGATATCCCGAAAACTGGGAAACCATCGGAGCTGGTCACCTCGTCGTCGCTCAGGAATCGCAGGAGCACGGCTGGGCAGAGGCCATCGTTGTGGAGCGCAAGGGCGATCTTCTGACGCTTCGCTATCGTGACTATCCGAAGGTGCCGCGGTTCTACCGGCACCACCGAGCCGTCGCGCTTCTAAGCCCGGCGGCCACGTAGTACTGAACTCGTAGCACCCCAATGGCGCGGCTCCGGCCACGCCATGTTTCATCTCACCATCTCAAAATCTTGCATTGATAGGAGCAAGCCATGTCCAACGACAAGGCACGGATTCGCGCGCTCAATGATGATCTACGCCGGCATCTGCTAGAGCATTTTCCGATCACGTTGCGTCGTAACCAGCCGCGACGAGATAATTTTGGCATTCCTCGGGTGAGAAGCGCTTGAGAGCGTTGGCGATTGCTTGCCAGAGATCGGGCATGGTGCGCGCTGCGGCGGCCCGCAACAGGGCTTTCAGTTTAGAGAAGGCCATTTCGATCGGGTTGAAGTCTGGACTGTAGGGCGGAAGATAGAGCAGGCTTGCTCCGACCGCCCGGATGGCCTCTCGAACGCCATGGACCTTGTGAGCGGGCAAGTTGTCCATGATAACGGTATCGCCCGGCCGCAGCGATGGGGCGAGCAATTGCTCGACGTAGGCCAGGAAAGCGTCGCCATCCA
>NZ_AUGA01000085.1:0-17765 GCF_000426785.1 Bradyrhizobium sp. th-b2 | reverse complement strand
ATCATCACAAAATCGTTCCGCTCCCGGCAGGCCTTGGCAATCCGACGCGACGAATACAGCCCACTCGCATAGCTATGCAGCAGCAGCGCCACCATCATCCGCGGATCAAACGGCGGCTGCCCAAGCCCGCTCACATAGCTGCCCATGATCTCCCTGAGATCGAGGCTCTCCCGCACCAGATCAACCATAAACCGCGAGACATGGCCTTTCGGCACGAAGTCCTGCACATTCGGCGGCAGAAGCAGCGTCTGATCGATGTTCCAAGGCCGAAAATACTTGCTCATCGCCCAATGTTGAATCAGACCCGACCAGATTTGAACAGCGACTATCCAGACAAGCTCCTAGAGCGATACGCCGCGCGCAGTCGCGGCAACACCTGTCATCCAGACCCGCCCCCCCGGTATCTCGCCGGACTGCCGGGCCCCAACGGATTGATAGTTTACCGCACGGCCGCCGCCGCGCTTTGATGGTCGGCATGGGCAGCAAATCCCGCGAACCAATCTACGGCGCGCAGGTCCGCGCCGCCGCCGAGCAAGCCGCCGAGGCTCGCTGGGTCGCCGACCGGCTGGCCTGTGAGGCATGGAACGCCCGCATGCTCGCCTTCCAAGGTCCGGCGCAGCCGTCCCTGAACGCTCATTCCATGAGCGCCTGGACGCTGATGAAACGTTTCGTGCGGAATTCGGCCGAAAGGTAGATGCGGTGATTCGCGCGGTCGTGACCCAGTTGCAGGATCACTACGTTGCGCTGACACGGCGCGCGAAAGAAATTGCCGAGATGCCTCCTGCGCAGGGCGTGAAGAGCTTCCGGAATGAAATTCCGGGAGCCATCCCGCTCCAGCAGTATTCTACAAAAACGTGCTGGAGACGTGGCTGCCGTTCCTCGAACGGGAAGGATTGTTCGGCGAGCCGCTCCCGGATGAGCAAATGGCGGACGTGTCGCAGCTCCGGGCGTGGCCCGCAGGCCAGTTCCTTGTTCGGATGGCACGCACAGCACGCGAGCCCCCCGAAACGATCCGGACGGCGGCGCACGATGTCGGCCAAGCGGTCGTTCGCGAGTGCGGAGAGCTCACATGCCGTGTCGGCGTCGAACATCTGCACGCCGGGACTCGAAAGCGACAGAATTTGCATGTCGACACCCAGCCGGTCCATTTCGGCCAGCCGATGGGTTTCGACATCGAGTAGATCCTCGCGAACCGGCCTTTTATGAAGCCGTAGTCCCTGCCGGAAGACCGGGTCGAAGAAAGTCTTGTCCAAACTCAGCGTCGGGCTTTTGCCGATATCGATCAAGAGATCGGCAATCTCGGGAATTGAAAACGCCTCCTCGACAGCGATCTTCCGAAGCTTTCCCGACATGTTTTCCTCCACTTTTCTTTTCTGAAGACCGAGATGCGCTCGCTGATATTTGCCAGCGTTTTTCGCGCGCTCAGAGATTGGCTTGGCTAATTGGTATTGTTGGGCTGCGATCTGGACCGGCGCCAGAACGGTCATAATTGTTGCTGCCGAGCAGGAGCTTCCTTGCCTCATCGGGTGAAGCCGGCCTCGATCCCTGGCGGGTCACGATCCGGGCCGCCTCCTCGACGAGCTCGGCATTGCTGGAGGCAAGCTTTCCTTTGGCGATGTAGAGATTGTCCTCCAGGCCAACCCGCACATGCCCTCCAAGCTCGCACGCGGCCGCCGCGATCTTGAATTGGTCGTGCGCAACGCCGAACGCGCTCCAGAGCGCGCCGGGCGGAAGCATGTCCCGCATCAACTGAAGGACATTCAACTCGGCTGGAGCGCCCCAGGAAACGCCGAGGCAGAACTGGAAGAATGCCGGAGCCCTCAGCACGCCCAGTTCCAGCAAGTGCTTGGCCAGCCGGATGTGCCCGAGATCGAACACTTCGATTTCCGGCTTGATGCCGGCATCGGAGATGGTCCGCCCCATGAACTCGAGATCGTTCACGAGATTCACCATTGCGATCCTGCCGAAATTGAGCGTCGCAACGTCGAGACTGCAGATTTCCGGCTTGAGCCTGAGTATGTGATCGAGCCGCTGCTGCGGCGTCATGGGGGGATTTACCCCTGGCGCCGGCTGAAGCAGCAGGCCGTCCGCGGCATATAAAGACCCGGGTCCACTCGTCAGGTTGACGACCACGTCGGTCGATGATGCCCGGATACGTTCCACGACCTCGGCATACAATCCGAATTCGACGGATGGCGCGCCCGTCGACGGTTCTCTGACGTGAATATGCACTACGGCGGCACCAGCCTTGGCGGCCTCGATCGCCTGATCGGCGATCTGCCTTGGCGTGACGGGGACAGCCGGACTCTTGCCCGTCGTATCTCCCGCACCGGTCAATGCGCAGGTGATGATGGTCGGATTGGACATCGCTGTCGACCCCGCGTGATACTATTTGTGGTCAGCGTCGATTAGGACGAATGCAACCCTGCAGATTCGGTCGGAGCGGTTCGACCATGCATGATTGGTGCCCCGCTGAATCAGGACATCGCCGGGCCGCATCAGCGTCTCGCCCTCATCGAGCAGCGCCCAAATTTCTCCCTCCAGCACAATCGCGTAGTCCAGCGTGTGCGTCTTATGGAAGAAGAAATGCCGGGCTTTGGTGTCGAACGCTTCGGGGCTGCCGATACCCTTCCTGAACTTGTCGAGCTCTTCCTGCGAATAGAGGTGGTCGGGGGGAAATTCGGCGATGCGCAGGACGTTGCCGCCTTGCGGCGGCTCAATGGACAGCTTGCGATCCGCAGCAGCCGTCTCTTGCTGATGCACGATATCCGCAGGCGTCTTGTCTGCAACCCAGAGGACGGTTCCTGCCAGGCCGGGCGTACCCGGCACGACGTGAACATTCGGCGCCGGGTCATCCGAGAGAATGACAGACCGACCGTCAGCGCGATGCCCGGTTACTATGCGACGCACAGGTTTGGCCATGATCGAATCTCAAAAGGGAAAAAGGGCAAGCAAAGAGGTGCGCCTCAGGCCTGAGCGATGAGCTACCAGAACTTCTTGCGCTTCTCGGGCCACCAGCGCTTTTCTTCGGGCGGACCGATCTTGTTGCGGAGCGTCCCTATCCGGGAGACTTCAAGCTCCAGGACGTCGCCAACCTCAAGCTTCCGGCCGATCTCCAGACCGGAACCGTTGCCGACTGTGCCGGAGCCAATCAAATCGCCCGGCTGCACGAACTCCGAAATCGAGATATAGGCCAGCAACTCGCCGGGGCTCCAAACGGTCTCCGCGCTGTTGCCACGCGAGCATTCCTTGCCGTTGATCCGAACCGCCATCTCGAGATCGTCGAGACGACCGATCTCGTCCATCGTCACGATCCACGGGCCGATTCCGAAAGCGCAATCCTTGCCCTTCCCCGGACCCATACCGATCTTGAGTTCGATTTTCTGGATGTCGCGCGCGCTAAAATCGTTGAAGATCGTGACGCCAAACAGTGCTTGTCGCGCTTCTTCGGGCGTCCGATTGTGGCAGACACGGCCGACGATATAGCCCAGCTCCAATTCGTAATCGAAGTGATCCGTGTAGAACGGCTTCGGAACTTCGGCATCGTGTCCGACGGCGGTGAACGGCGTGCCCTTGAAGTAGCCGGGAATCTCAAGCAACGATTCGGCCGGCTCCACTCCGACGCGTTCGTGGAACTGCTTGATGTGCTTCACGAAGGTGAGACCGTCACGAATGACAGGGGGATCGACGGCACTCAGCCAATTGACGGCTGAAATGGCGGTGGCGGCATCATCGCCGCGGGCCTCCGCGGCCTCATGCGCGGTCTCGAGGAAGGCATCGCCGAGGCCGATTGCCGCGGCCATGCTCGCAGGGAAAATCGCTGACGCCAGCCGCTGCGCTGCTTCTTGCGTGGCGCCCTTCGCCTGACGCCGCAGGATTTCCGCCGTTGCGAGATCGACGACCCTGCTCTTCGCGGGCTCTGCCGCCACGAGCCGGGTTACCGGTCCGAACGGAGTTCCGACCGAAATTCGTCCGAGCTTCACGTTCGCCTCCCTCATTTATTATACGATCCGTTTCGTATCGTTTATAGACGTGACTGTCAAGCTTCCTTCTGATCAGGACACTGCCGAATCACGCGAACACGTTTGTCGAAATGCGCGGTGCCGTGCTACTGGAACGGAACGGTCTCCGAGTCCCTGATTTTGAAACGCTAACACTGGCTATGGCATCAACCACCCAAGCAAGGCGCGCATCCAAGGGAGCTGCCACCGGCAGACAAATGAGCCCTGAAGATACCGACACATCGGATACGAGGTCGATCGGAAGACCTCGCGATCTTGAGTCCAGGCGGTCGATTTTGTCGGCAACGATGGACCTGCTCCAAACCGTCTCCGTCGCCGATCTCGCGATCGAGGCTGTTGCTCGCGAGGCAGGGGTCTCAAAGGCAACGATCTATCGTTGGTGGAATAGCAAAGGCGCGCTGGTTATCGATGCGTTCATGGAGTCCCACTTCAGCAATACTCCGATGCCGACTGCCGTTGATCCGCGCACGGCACTCAAGCGGCACCTCACCTCCCTCGCCCAATATTTCGGCGGCCGGGCTGGAAAACTCGTTGTGCAGATCCTCTGTGAAGGTCATGACAAAAACGAGCTGCTCGCCGAGTTCAACGAACGGTTCGCAAAAAACCGGCGACGCCTTGTTCAGGAGACTTTCGAGCGAGGACAAAAGGAAGGATTGTTCAGGTCCGACGCCGACCCTGCATGGGCCGTCGAAATGTTATACGCGCCGATTTATCGTCGCCTCATTTTCGGCGAGCCCCTCGATGCGGAGTTCATCCGGCTTCTTTGCGGGGGCGTTGACCTGCTTTCGACCGATGCAAGAGCGAAGATCTCCCGGCCGAAGCCCAAAAGATAGATCGCATGCCTTACACCGCCGCGCGACCTTCCGCGCCGTCGGAAGAATCGTGAGCCCGGTTACGGCGAGGCGCGACGATCGCAAGCGAGGAAACCCCAGTGGCCACGAGCTTGTCCTCGCGATCCAGAAGCTGCGCGCGCGCGAACACAACACTCTTTCCGCAGCGCTCGATCTCGGCAACCGCTCTGTAGTGACCGGGCCTTGCGGACCTGATGCAGGAGATGTTCATGTTTATCGTCGCGACGGAAAGCCCGTCGGGAATCCCCAGTAACGCCGCATAAGCCATGGCGGAATCGAGCATCGTTGCGACCGCGCCTCCGTGGACGACGTCCTCGGCCTGCACAAAGTGCTCACCAACCGCAAATGACAGCTCGATGCGCGGTGCAATTGCGTCGATTTTTTCGATCCTGGTCCCCAGCGCTTCGGCAAGAGGACTCGTTTTGATCGAAACCGGGAGTTTCTCTCCAGACTGATACTGACGCAGAAGCAGTTGGTCGAGGTTCATTGTCCATATCCAGGCGGTTATCTTGCTACTCCGGCGGCGAGCCGCCGCTCGAATGCTGGAGTCGGGAGATGGTGCCCTCGTATGCGGGACCGGGATTCTGTCCGGTCCCGCAGCGTCGCTAGGCGCCAAGTCGTTTTGGCGCCGCATTGGCTTTACCCTTCCGGGCGCCCTACTTTGCTTCAGCCAATTCGAGCTTGATGCTTCCGCCCAGCGTCGTCAGGCCGTAGACGAGAGCGATAAGCGCCGCCACGCCGGCCGCCCAGCCCAGCACGCCGATGGCAGCCCCAAGCCCGCTTGTTCCTGCAGCGAGGACGCCAGCAATAATTGGGCTGAAGAACTGGCCAATGTAAAACGCGCCTGCGAACCCACCAGACCCTAGCCCCCGTTGTTCGAAAGGAAGCGCGGACATGATCCACGTCAAATGGAGCGGGATAACCAGGCCTCCACCGACGCACGCGATGAACGCCCCAACAACCGTAATCTCCGGAGTCGTAGCCGCCGCAACCATCGCGAAGCCACCTGCGAACAACGCCAGGCCGCAGGTCAGCAAACGCATCACGGGTTGACGCGCGAAAGCCTGGAAAAGGAACGACCCGAGTGGCACGCCGAGGTTGGCGATTGCGCTCGCGATTCCGATGCTTTCGGGAGTCGTAAGTCCACGAGAATTGAGAACGAAGCTGAGCTGAACCGGCACCACATAGAAGGCGATGGACGCGAGCATTGTCATCAGCCACAGCGGCGCGATCTGCTTCCAGGGGAACGGCCCCGATTGCCCGGCATTTTCGGTAAACTTGTCAACTGGGTTGGCCGGCTCCCACAGGAAGAAGAAGAACAGCGGCAACATCACGATCATGAAGCCGTAGACGAGAAACGGTGTGTGCCAACCCCACGCCAGCCCGCCCAAGGCGCCGCCCAGGCCGAACGCGAACACCGCGATCACAGATGCGGAACCGAACTGAAACGCCAGCCATCGCTCACGCGCCCGCCCGGAGAAGTAATCCACCGTCAGGACGGTAGCGACCGCGGTCAATATCGCCTCCGTAGCACCGACGATCATTCGGCTGGCGATGATGTGATAGATATCGGTAAGCCAAAACGGCGCGCATCCCGCGATTGCGTAAACGACAATGGATGCCATCAGGCAGTTCTTGCGCCCGAAACGTCTCACCAAAACTCCGACAAAGGGGGAAAGCAGCGCAATTATCACGGCGGGCCCGGCAAGCACCGTCGTAACCAACACTTGCGCATTCGGGTGATGCGCGAAATCCTTCATCATGAACGGCAGAACCGGCGATAACAGAACCACTCCGAATACGGTCATCCATGGAGCTGTGGTCAAAATCCCCCCCTGCAACGACCCCGCTTGTCTCGTCATGCATTCCTCCCCTGGTTATCTTTGATAGTAAGTGATCAGCTTGCGTTCGACTGGCAGATGCAGGCCGCCATCTGGCTGTGCCCTTTCCTGGCTCAGACAGGCGCGGCCAGAAACGCGTAGCCTTCGCGAAGAAGGCCCATCGAATAATCCCGACCATGCTCCGGTTTGCGCTCTTCCTGGCAAATGGCGTATGCGATGTCGTATACGCGCCTGGCCCTTTCCTCACGCCGACGGGAATAGGTCGCGAGCGCCGTCTCCAGATCGTCGTTCCGATCCAGTTCCTGAGAGAGGACCAGCGCATCCTCGATCGCCATGCCGCCGCCGGACGTCATTTGCGGCGTCAGCGAATGGGCCGCATCGCCCAGCAGCACGACACGGCCACGGTGCCAGGGAGCCGGCATCATCAAGACATCGAATGGGCGGTAGCTGATGTGCTTGTCCTCGCCGACCATGTTGGCAGCCGCGACCAGTTCGGGCGCCGTAAAGGGGGCGAGCAGGTTACGGAGATAATCGCATACCTGATCTTGCGGGATGCGAAGCTTTTCATCCGTGCTTTCCAGGAAGAACAGATAGCACAGTTCCTTCGACAGCGGCAGCGAGCCCACCATTCGACCCGTCGGATGGCGATACAGGACGAAGCCATTCATGGCCTCGGTACGGGAGACCGTGTAACGCCACCCCCCTTGGCCGGCATAATGCGGCTTGAACTCTTCGCCGAAGATTTTCTGGCGGACCTTGGAATAAACGCCATCCGCGGCAATCAGCAGATCGGCGCGATCTGTCTCGCCGTTCGACAGATGCACCGTCACCCCTTCATTGTCCTGATCAATCTGGGTGACCGTTGTATTGAAGTCGATCTTCGCGCCGCTCTTCGTCGCAAAGTCCTCCAGGGTCTGTCCCAAAAGCGGCCGCATGATCCCCAGTGCGGCTGGACGATTGGGGTCCCAAATTCTTGGCGAGGACTGCTCGCTCAGGATCGTTCCCGCACCATCGCGCACCGACACGATGTCCCAACCATGGCCGCCTTCGAGGCAGGCATCCACCAATCCCAATTCGGCGAGTGCCCGCAAGGCGTTCCCAAGCAGCGTAATGCCGGTGCCGATCCGGTCACGCCTGTCTCCCATTTCAATGACTCTGGTGGATACGCCTATCCGTTGGAGCGCATGGGCGACCGTCAAACCGCCAATTCCGCCGCCGACGACGAAAACCTTCTTCACCGCGCCCATGTTTCCTCCTCCCACTCGTCGTATTTTGCTTTTTCGTGGCGGTCGCGCGTCCTACGCGGGCCGCCCAATGATCAGCACCTCCTCATCGCCGGCTACAGCGAGACCGCGATGTACTTGGTTTCAAGATACTCCTTGATGCCTTCGGTGGAGCCTTCGCGACCCAGACCGCTTGCCTTGCTGCCACCGAAGGGCGCCGCCGGATCGGACGCCAGCCCCCTGTTCAGCGCGACCATGCCGCTCTGCATTTGCCCCGACAGGCGCAAACCGCGCTTCAGATCCTCAGTGTAGACATAGGAAATCAGCCCGAACTCGGTGTCGTTGGCCAGCTTCACAGCGCGCGCCTCATCGTCGAAGGGAACGATAGGCGCTACCGGGCCGAAGATCTCGTTCTTGAGGATTTCGGCATCCTCCGGCACATCGGCAAGCACGGTGGGTGCATAGAAATGCCCCGGCCGATTGAGCCGGCGCCCGCCGGTGACGACGCGCGCGCCGCGCGCGACAGCATCCCGCACAAGCTCGTCGATCTTAATCACGGCTGCGGCGTTCACCATGGGGCCGAGCTGGGTATCCTCGTCCACGCCGTCGCCGATCCTGAGCGCCGCCATGCGTTTGGCCAGCCCTTCAGTGAAGTCTCCGTAGAGATTGCGCGCGACGTAGAATCTGTTCGCAGCGGTGCACGCTTCTCCGCCGTTACGCATCTTCGCTACCATCGCGCCATCGAGCGCGTCATCGAGATTGGCGTCATGGCACACCAGAAACGGCGCGTTGCCCCCAAGCTCCATCGATGTGGTGAGCACCTGGTCGGCGGCCTCTTTCAGGAGAACACGCCCGACTTCGGTCGAGCCGGTGAACGACACCGTCCGCACGCGCGGGTCGTGCAACATGGCGCCGACCGACTTGCCCGATTGGGAGGTTACGATCACATTGATCGCGCCTTTTGGAACACCCGCCTTGAGCATGATTTCAGCGACGGCCAGTGCGGTGAGCGGAGTTTCCGTTGCAGGTTTGAGTACACAGGTGCAGCCGGCGGCGAGCGCCGGCGCCATCTTGCGCGTCGCCATGGCTGCGGGGAAATTCCACGGCGTCACCAGCACCGCGATGCCGACAGGCTCGTAGGACACGAGAATGTGGTTCTGCCCTGAGGGCGCCAGGCCCATCTCGCCCATGATCCGGGGTGTTTCCTCGGCATACCAACGGAAGAACTCGGCCGCATAACGCACCTCGCCCAACGCGTCCGGATACGCTTTGCCGTTTTCCAGCGAGATCAGCCGGGCCAGCTGCTTTTCCTCTTCGATCATCAGTTCGAAGCATTTGCGCAGAATCTCGGCCCGCTGTCGCGGCGAGGTGGCGGCCCATCCCGGCGCGGCGGCAGCGGCGGCATCCACTGCGGCCAGCGCATCGGCCACGCTGCCGTTTGCCACTTCAGCGATCACTTCATCGTTCGAGGGGTTTCGGACCTCGATCGTGGCTCCGGTTTCGCCGTCGCGCCAATCCCCGATCAAGATCCGATGGCGTCCTGACTGATATTTTTCGGCAATCGCGACCATTTCATTCACTCGGTCAGGCAACGTTGCGGCCGATGAAGAACTCATGAAACGGATCTTCGCTCGGATTGAGACCGGAGGCTCTCTGCGCGTTACGAAGCGCCATCATGTGGTTCTCGTGCATCCGCGGCGTCGGCGCGCGCAGCGGGCCACCATTGTAGCCCTGCAGCCAGCCCTGGAATTTCCACTGCATGCGGTTCAACATGAAGGCGCCCGTCATCGCTTGAGTCATCTGGTTCTTGACCTTGCGGGCGGGATGCATCCGCCAATAGATTTCCGTCGCTTCGTCAAACTTTCCTTCGCGCAGGAGCTTCATCACCTGCGGAATCAGCGGACCCCAGAATTCATGGTCCGAGGTCGCCGATAGCTGGATCGGGAAGAGCTGCGAAAGAGGAATCAGGTCCCATTCGAGCGGCATCGAGATCACGACCTCTTGGCTGAAGAGCCGGTGGCATTCGATCACACTCATGATCGAGGGATGGCCGCCCTCCGCCTTGATCGCACCGATATTCGGACAATTATCCAACATGCGCCGGATCAGGCTTGACGAGATGTCCGCCGGATGCAGCCGGGAAAACCCCCAGATCGCCATCGGAAACAACAGAACGCCGAGGTTCGTCGCATCGCAAAACGCCTTGGTGTACTCGTAGACTTCCTCCTCGGACTGCGGATAGAAATTCGCAGGGTAGGTCAGGAGTACATAGTCCGCCCCTGCCCGTTCAGCGCGCTGCACCGCCTCGATGTTCTGCTCCAGCGTGTTCCAGCTCGCATGATGCATGACGTAGAAGTCCTTGCCGGCCTCCTCCTTCATGATGCGGACGAAATCGATATACTCGGGCAGCGTGATGTTCACTTCGCCGATGGCGAGCGATCCCACGAAGCCGTGCTTCTTGGCGAGCGCGACATCGTGACGGATGGCCTTTTCATTGATGCCGGCGAGATCCCCGGCGAAGGAAGGGATCGTGCAATTCACCGCACCGACCATCCTTTCGCGCGTCCAGGCGCGCGTCTCGTTCTTCGTATAGGCCGCCATCTTGTTTCCTCCCTCTGCGTATCGCGCTCAAGACGCTTTCGCTTTTTTCTCTCGGGGCCATTGAAACGTTCTCGAACCCAGAGCCGCGTCGATTTTTTCCTCAGGTGCTCTAGATCGTCTTCCTGTAGAATTCGATCGGCAGCGGCACGAGTCGGCGCGCTTTGCTCGCAAGCTCATAGGCAAGCTCGGCGCAGACGATGTCCTGAATGCCAGCGCCGACGCTCTTGAACATCGGCATGCGCGCATTCCGCACCTTGTCCTCGATCTTTCCGCACAACAGATCGTTGAGCGATACGCATTTGTGTTCGAAGCCGATGCCGGCTTTTTTTGCTGCGATCATGTCACCGGTTTCATGCATGACCTCGTCGAGGACGTCGCATACGATCAGGTCGCAACGCTCGACCACGGTGGTATCGATCTCGCGCTGTTCCGGAACAGTGGACCCGACCGAAACCACGGTGCGACAGTTGTCCAGCCAGTCACCGTAGAGAATCGGCGACTCGTCGCGCGACCGCGCTGCCGCCACAACCACAGTCGCCGGCCTCACCGCATCCTCGGGCGTCTCCGTCGCCACGCATTTGACGCCGGTATCCGCCTCGAATGTCTTTGCAAAGCGCGCCCTGCTTGCTGGCGTCGGGCTGAAGATGCGTAGCTCGCGGATTTTGCGGATAGCATGGATCGCGCGGGCATGAGCCACCGCTTCCTGGCCGCTGCCAATCACGCCAACAACCAATTCTTCCTTCGGCGCGAGCACATCGAGTGCGGCCGCCGAAGTGGAAGCGGTACGGAAGCTGGTTATGAACGCCCCATCAACAAGCGCGCGAAGTTCGCCGGTTTCCTGCTCGAACAACGGAATTAGATAATTGATCGCCGGCTTCGGCCCCATGCCGAACAGTTTGCCCCCCATGAAGCGGGCGCCGGGCGGGATCGCCGTCAGACTTCTCAGCCACATCCGACCGTTGCGCGCCACCGTGCGAAGCGGACTGACCATCGGCCCGTGCGGAACGGAGTAGGCCCGGGACAGGCTTTCGATCACCTGCTTCCAATCCAGGATTTCCGATACCGCTGATGCCGATACGAAACTAACCGCCGCATTTGATGCAGTCACAGGCGCAACCCTCGCTTAACCCAACATCAACCAATACCGATCAATATTCGACCAATTTGCGAAAGTCAATCAACCAATCGACCGAAATGTCGGCCGAACACAGCGATAGGTTGACCCACAGCGCGTGCCGCGAGGCCTGGAGACGGGCGAAGGTTATGTTTTGAAGCGCTAAATCGGCGCGAAAGGACCGAGCAAAGCCTTCCGCACTTCCTCGAGATGACGGCGCATGTGAACTGCAGCTTCGCGCGCCTCGCGCGACTGTATGGCGCGAAAGATCGCATCGTGCTCGTGCGTGATATGGGCGCGCCGAGCCTTGGCGGCGGGCAAATCTGACAGCCGCCCCCAGTTCCTCTGGGTCTGGCTTTCCTGAATCATGACCAGAAGTTTCAGCAGCAGTTGGTTCTTTGAAGCCTGTCCAATGGCGAGATGAAACGCCTGGTCGAGCGCGCGCCATTCCTCCCAGGACTCTTTATTCTTCGATTCTTCCAGTATTTCTTCCATTCTTTCGACGTCACTTCCCGTCGCGCGCTGCGCCGCGAGGAACGCGATCTGCGGCTCAAGCGAAAGCCTGGCCTCCAGAATTTCAGAAGGATTGGTTTCCAGGACAGGACCCGGATCCCCGAACGAGGAGACTTGCAGCGATTCCGGAGGCGCGCTCATGAACGTGCCCTGTCCGACGTGCCTCCAGATCACCCCTTCATCCTCAAGCTTGGCCAGAGAGGTCCGGAGGCGGCTTCGGGTCAGGTTGAGGTCTTCGGCGAGCTGACGCTCGGGGGGCAGTTGCTCGTTGGGGCCGAAACCGCGTTCCTTCAAATAGTTACGCAGGATCTGGATGGCGCTTTGCCGGGTGGCGGAAATCTGATTCATTCGCCCAATATCAACCAATTTGAGGCGAATGACAAGAACGGCACGCGCGATTGTGCTCTTTTGCCGGATTACCCCCACCCGAACTGGCGTCAGTTGGTCACGACAGGTTCGCCGATCAACTTGTCGTCCGCCCCGAGGAAGAATCGTATGTCCCCCTCGTACGAGATCGCGATCTCCACCGGGCTCAGCGATTGGCCAAGACATGGCCCCAGGACGCAAACGCCGGTTTCTATATCGAATATCGCCCCGTGCGCGCTGCAGAGGATGTGCTGCGCATCGCCGGTAAGGTACGCATTCTTCTTCCAGGGAAGCGGCGTGCTACCGTAGTGAGGGCATATGTCCACATAGGCGTAGACTTTGTTTCCCCTGCGCACGACGAAAACGGTGTCCCGCCCCCTCTTGAACGGGTCAAAGCCGTAAGCTTTGCCGTCTTCCAGATCCGAGAGACGACACACCACATCGGTCAGCGGCCTTCTTTTGTCTGCGCTCAAATCATCAGCCTCGAAACCTAGAGCAAAAGTTCTGAAAGTGCGCCATCGGCGGCAGGATTTCCGAGAGATAAGCAAACACAGCCGCAGGCGCGGAAAATCCTCGCGCGCCGCATTCGTTAGGCCGCGCGACTCAGCCGCCGGGAGCCCATTTTGCCCGATGTTCGAGCAGGAATATCTGGGAATGCTCGGTCATCATCGGCAGTTCGCGCGCTTCCCACTTGTCGTCGAACACATCCATGTCCGCGTCAAATTCGGCGTGGGTCCCCATTGGGCTGTTGAAGTACCAAAACCAGTTGGAGCCGAACTTGTGGCGGCCCGGTCCCCAGAATGACTGGTATCCCTTTTTCACCATTCGCGAACCGGCAAGCATCAGCTCGGTCGGTCCCTGCATATGGAATGCAAAGTGCTCGAGCCCTTTCATGTATTCCGGGGTTTGGATCAGGAACAGCGTGTGGTGGTCGGTGTTTAACGCGGGACGCAGGAATGGCCCTCCTCCGGTGAACCGATCCATCAAGGTAAAGCCGAGACGCTCGACGTAGAACGCCTCCATCTTCGCCGCATCGGGCACGAAATAGACCACATGCGACAGGGTTCGCGGCAAGGCTCCGGCGTCCTCGTTGGCGCCGATTTCGTTGAAGCCTCGCTGTGGAGCAGCGCCGGGAGAATTGATACGTTCCGGAAGCAGGTTCAGCTTGCGCCGCCGCGTAACGCGGAAACCAAGCGCAAAACCCATGTCGTCCACCGCTTCGACGGTGCCATCCGACTGAACTCGGACTTGCCTGTCCTTGCTCAGTTCTTCCTTGAGCTGATTCAGCGTCTCCTGATCCTCGACGCCATAGATCGTCTTTCTCAGCATGCTGTTGGTAGGCAGCGGCGGTGGCAGGTTGGGATCATCCTTGCGATAGACGGACAGGCCCGTCCCATCGAGGGCCTCGTAGAAGCCGGACCCGTCCTTCTCCCCCCTGTGCTTCAAGCCAAAATCGGCGATGAACGCAGCGCACGCCTCCACGCTGTCGACACCGAACACCAGCTCATCGGGGCCAATGATCTTCACGGGTATCCTCCTCGATTGTTTCTTCTCGGATGCGCCTAACTCACCCGGGAACGCCGCAGGTGGTCTTCCGCTGCGGCCAGCATACGATCTGGCAATTCATCAAGGAAATGGATAGTTTCAATCATCTGTATTCAGAGAATCCATAAATCCGGAGCTGGCAGATGCGGTTCAACAACCTCGATCTCAATCTGCTGGTGGCGCTCGACCACTTGATCGTCACAAAATCCATCAGTGAGGCGGCGGCGCGCATGAACCTCAGCCAGTCCGCAATGAGCAATGCGCTCAGTCGGCTGCGCCAATATTTCGACGATCCACTGCTCGTCAGGGTCGGCCAAAAGATGGAACTAACAGTGCGCGCGGAAACGCTGCGCCCGGAAATCACCGACGTGCTCACACGCATCGAGGCCGCCTTGGCCACCAAGCCGGCTTTCGACCCAAAAGCAGCAAACCGTGAATTCCGGCTGCTCGTCTCGGACTATTCGCTTCATACCATCATTCCGTCGGCACTCGAGCTCACAGCGCCCTTTGGCGAGCACATCCGTTTCCAGTTCTTGCGGCAGAGCGAAAAACCCAATGTCTTGCTCGAGCGCGGTGAGGCTGACCTCTTGATCGCCCCCCGTATCGTCTGCTCTCCCGAACACCCTTCGGTCAAACTGTATGAAGACGATTATTGCTGTGTAGCTTGGCGACGCGGCAAATACGGCAAAGGCCCCCTCACCCGGAAGGCTTTCGTCACGGCAGGCCACGTCCGATATCTTTCCTCGACAACTTCGGGCGCTCTCGATTCCGTTCTTCTGGATCAACTCGGGATCGCGCGACGCACTGAGGTTTCGACGTTCGCTTTTTCCTCCGTGCCGCATCTCGTTGTCGGCACCGATCGCATTGCAGTCGTTCATCGCCGCACAGCGCAGCTTGCGGCACGCCACCTTCCCATTGCGATCCTGGAAATTCCGTTCCGACTGGAACGCTTCGAACAGCAGATGCAGTGGCATCACTATCGCAGTCGCGATCCAGGCATCATGTGGGTGCGGGAGATCTTCACGCAAGCGGCCGCCAAAATGTTGCGGAACTAGATCCGGTGGTAGCAGCAGCTTCACGCCCTTTATAGAACGATACGTATCGTTCATTTATTATGCGTGACGGAGATGAGAATGCACGTTACCGTTCATTGGTTCGTCGAGCCCGCGACGTCGATCTTGACGCGCATCGGCACGGTTACGGCGCCAGTGCAGCTTTCAGTAAATGGCATCGAGACCAAATCGTCGGATGAGCAGTTCGAGGCCCTCATGAGCGGCACGACAGATGCAGCCGTGACAGCCATGGACAATGTCATGGACTGGAACCTGCGGCCCGGCGCAGGGGATTTGCGCATCGTCGCACAGATCGAGCGGACAACTCCCCTTTCTCTTGTCGGCACCGCGGCTACAACCGATGTCCGAAGTTTGAAAGATGGGACAGTCCTCGTCGACGCGTCGGCGAACGGGTTCGTTGTGGCCGCCAGGGCTTTGCTCGATGAATGCGGGTTAGATAGCGGATCCTATACGCTCAAGCCTGCCGGCGGCGTGCGCGAGCGCTGCGAGACGCTGCTGGCAGGAGGCGGGGACGCCACCCTGCTCGGCCCGCCATTCGACGGCATGGCCGTTGCGCGGGGTGCGCGGGTGCTGGCGCGCGTGAACGACCATTATCCCGCGCTTCCTCGCCAGGGACTTGTCGTGCGCCAGAGCTCATACGATCGCGTTCGCGCACATGTGGTGGCGTGGCTTGCCGCAATGGAACATGCGCGCGCATGGGCACAGACGAATAAAAACGCTGCGGTTGTGCGTCTTGCAGCAACCGGCATTCCCGGCCCTCTCGCCGAAACCTTGATCAGCTTTATCCCGAGTTCGCTCGTACCCGACCGGGACGGCATTGCACTCCTCATTGCCCAGCGCCAGCGCGCGGGTCTACGCGGAGGCAACGTCAACTATTCAGATCTTGTCGATTCCGATCTACTCGAAAGCGTTGCCTCTTCGCTGGAGCCTAACCGATGATCCTCCAAGAATACGGCCTCGCAACTTTCCGCACCGATACCGAAATCCCGCGGGCGGGCTTTGCGATCGGCGAGCGCATTGCGGCACTCGACGATCTCGTCCGTGCCTACCCCTCCCCCAGTTACGAGCGGCTCGCGGGCAAGAGCGTTCTCGATCTTCTCCAGGACTGGGATAGCGCTTTGGAGGCCGTCAACAACTTGCGCGCGGCCATTACGGAAACGGTCATTCAAGATCACTTCCGCGCGTTTTCGGATGTTGCGATTTGTCCTCCGGTCGATCTGCCTCGCCAGGTCTTCTGCACGGGCGCCAACTACCGCAAGCACGTGATCGACCTGACGCTGGATATGGGCGTCGGCCCCGAGGGGCTTGACGCTGCGGGTCTCAGGCGCTGGGCGGAGAACATGATGGACGAGAGGGCGGCGACGGGCGAGCCCTATGCATTCACCAAACCGGTCTCCACGATTGGCGGAGCCTACGACGCGCTGGTTGTGCCTACCATAGAGGAAAAGCCCGATTGGGAGCTTGAGCTCGGCGTCATCATCGGCCGCGGCGGCCGGAACATCTCTCGGGCCGATGCGATGTCTCATGTTGCGGGCTATGCCATCGTCGACGACGTGACCTCGCGCAGTCTGATCGCCCGCACCGACTATAAGCAGTTAGGCACGGACTGGCTGCGCGCGAAGGGGCAGCCCGGCTTCCTTCCCTTCGGTCCGGTGCTGGTCCCGGCACAGTTCGTCACCGATCCGTACGATCTGCATCTGAAACTGAGCCTCAACGGCGAGGTCATGCAGGATGAAGATGCTGCGGACATGATCTTCGATATCAGCCGGCAGATCGAATACATTTCGCGCTATACGCGCCTTATGTGTCATTCGGCCTGCAATATTGACCCCCTAAGCCGGGGGATCGGCGTCCAAAATTTGCAAGCCGATTGACAGCGGTGGAAGCCGCCTGTGCCGAAGCGCTCGGTCACGGCGTCCATTCCGCCGATGTCGTTCTCAACATCCTGGCCCGGCAACGTGAACCCGCTCCACCGGCCAACATCATGACGCCGGCCGCACTGACGCTCCGCCATGCGCCGATCGCCGACTGTGCCCGTTACGATAACCTCCGGAGGACCATCTGATGGAACGAACCCAAATCTTCGATCTCATGGGCGAGCTCAAGCTCTATGGCATGAAGGCCGCCTTCGACGAGATCATGGCGACTGCGGTCAAGCGCCAGCACGAACCTCGGCGCATCGTTGGCGACCTGCTCACCGCCGAGATCAATGAGAAGCAGGCCCGATCGATCAAGTACCAACTCACCATTGCCAAGCTGCCGCTTGCCAAGGACATCGCCGACTTCCAGTTCGACGGCACGCCAATCAACCAGACGCTGGTCAATGATCTCGCCGGCGGCGGCTTCATCGCCCAGCAGCGCAACGTCGTGCTGGTCGGCGGAACGGGTACCGGCAAGACCCATCTGGCCATCGCCATCGCCAGGAGCTGCATCCGATCCGGTGCCCGTGGCCGCTTCTACAACGTGGTCGACCTCGTCAACCGTCTCGAGAGCGAGACCCGCAACGGACGTCAGGGCCGGCTTGCCGAGCATCTGACCCGGATGGACTTCATCGTCCTGGACGAACTCGGATATTTGCCCTTTGCCCAGTCCGGCGGCCAGCTTCTGTTCCATCTC
>NZ_AUGA01000084.1:0-18008 GCF_000426785.1 Bradyrhizobium sp. th-b2 | reverse complement strand
CGCTTGTGCCTATGCCTGACCACAGGCTTAACTGGCGGCGACGCACTGTCTGGAAGTGATCACAGAGAGGGGACGATGTCCAAGCACGACAAAGCGTAGGATTTCCGGGAGGCGTTGGTCGCCGACGGGAGCTTCCATCAAACTGCCGGCGGCGTTTAGGCCGTAGAGAGTCGGTGGTCGTAGCGCCGTGGACCGCGGTTACGTATTCGAGCCCACCACGTTCAAGCCGCCCGCTCCGCTGAGGGCAGCGTGTCATGTGTGTTCAGCACGTTATCCCAGCTGCTGCCGCGCGTCGTCACGGACTGGTTGGGCTCCGAGCCAACACGCGTGATGAGCAACACTGTAAGCAGCAGCCCGCTCTGATTGACCAGTTTCTTGTGGGCCATCCGTGATCTCCTTGATCTGGTCGGTGTCCCGGCTTTGCGCGGAGATGCGCGACCGAGTTTTCTCCAGAATACCTTAACTCGTGGAGTTCGTCGCCTGCCAACGCTTGTAGGCTCCCCCCCAACCGGCACCGTCAAGTTAACGAATTGGAGCGACCGATGGGGTAGACAACCGGCATGCCGACCGCCCGGGACCCTCTTGATCTCCGCCATCACTTCCCACCGGAAGTGATCAGCTGTGCCGTTTGGTTGTATTTCCGGTTTCCCTTAAGCTTGCGCATGGTCGAGGAAATCCTGGCGGCGCGTGGCATTGGCGTGACCTATGACACCGTGCGCCAGTGGGGCGGAAATTCGGCAAGCCGTTCTCCGATCGGATCCGCCAGCGCGCACCCGCTCGCGGTGACAAATGGCATCTGGACGAAGTCGTTATCTCGATCGCGGGCGCACAACATTGGCTCTGGCGCGCTGTCGATCAGAATGGCTTCGTTCTCGACGTCTTGATCCAGCGCCGAAGAGACTCGCGCGCTGCGCAGCGGCTCATGAAGAAGCTCTTGAAATCTGCCGGCACGCCGCCGCGCGTGGCGTGATGATCACGGATAAGCTCCGTTCGTACGGCGATTGAAGCCCTGGCGCGCGAGGGCGCGAAAATCGCCGAGCGCGTTGCCGATGCCTGCCAAGACGAAATTCTCATCACGATGCTCGCCGACGACGCGACCGTTGAGGGCGTCGAGTTCGGAGACCGCGGCGCGCTTTCCGCGCTTCGCCGCGATGCCATCCACATTTCCATGAGCACGATCAGCGTGGGGCTGTCCGATCACCTGACGGAGGCGCATGGCAAAGCCGGCCAGGGTTACGTCGCTGCGCCTGTGTTCGGGCGGCCCGCGGCGGCAGCCAAGCTTTTCATCATCGCGACCGGCGCTGACGCGATGCTCAAGCGTTGCCATCAGCTGTTTGATGCGATGGGTCAGGAGACTTTTGTCATCAGCAACCGCCCCTCCGAGGTAATCTGGTAAAACTCTCCGGCAATTTCCTGATCGCGTCGGTGCTCGAGTCGCTGGGCGAGGCATTCGCGCTGGTGCGCAAATCCGGTATCGACCCGCATCGTTATCTCAATATTCTGACTAGCACGCTGTTTTCAGCGCCGGTCTATCGGACTTACGGACCAATCATCGCCGACGAGAAACAACCCGCTGATGGCTTCAAGATGTCGCTCGGGTTGAAGGACATGCGGCTGGCGCTCGCCGCAGCCGACGCGCTGGCGGTCCCGATGCCGGTCGCGAGCCTGGTGCGGGATCATTTCATCGAGGGCGTCGCGCAAGGCGACGGCGACGCCGACTGGTCCGGCCTGGCACGGCTCGCCGCGCGAAGGGCGGGGTTGTAAGGCCTGATGACGTTGACGGTGGAAGGCGACGCTTCAGGGGAAGGTACGCACAGAGACGTTTACTTAGTTGGCCGTTCGCGCCATCTGGGTGCACGCTTCAAGACGAAACGCATAGTCAGTCGAGATGCTCGCAGAGGTCAATCGACTACATCCAGAGTCGTTCGCTAGGCGCGGAATTGATGCGAACCTTGACGGCATCAAAAAGATAGGCCGCCTGCGTTGCCACAAGCAGCCCAAGTCTAGGGAGGAAACGCCCAAGGAGGGCGGCGATAGCGGGGCGCTACCGCACACCCTAGCTAAGATGATCGCGATCAGCGGCTCAATCGAACGTAGGTAAGGGTCCGGCATCCAAAGGGGCCACGGAAACTATACTAAGGTTTATGGCGCTCGCCCTCAAAGCCGATCACTTCCGCACCAGGCCCTGCTTTTCGTCGCGCATCGGCGACGCGGGGGCCCGCCGTACCTTATATGCGGATCGACCACTCCTCCTCCGCGCGGTCCCCCTTCTGCGCTGCCTCCTTTGGCAGCCTTACGGGCAGTCTCGGCGCGCATCTTCGCGCCCATGATCCTGCGCCCAAATTACCTCCCGCGATTTGGTGGTCATGGGGCGCGGGCATTGGAAATGCCACTAGAATTTGAGGATTGCCTCGCCTGACAGACCCCATAGATCGGTTATGATCATCTCTGGATGTGCAACATGGATTCGATCACAAACCAAAAAGTCATCCGCGCACTATTCCGCGTCATCAACCGCTATGCCGGCAACCGCTGATGCGCGCGCGTGACGTGCAGACAACACCCAAGCAGAAATACCCTCCCCTAAGTCCGCTAGATCACTCGAAGCGGACATCAGCTTTGAAGCAGCAATCCTTGCACTTCTTTCCGGAGGCGCATGGGCATGGCTCGCTCCATTTCGGCTTCCACTTCTTCCGTATCGGCATTTTGCTGCTCTCTCGCTCGTCTCTCTTATGGCAGCTAAGCCGCTGTTGGAGCATCGGAGCCTTGACCATCATCGAGCAGCCGGAGAACTCGTTGCGAGGCGGTCACCCCGCCGACCACCCGCGTCATGGCTTCGGGCTCCTGGGCGTCGCCACTGACGCGAAGGCCCCCGAACAGCTGAAACGCCCAGACCGACATCTCCGGGAAATCCATGCCTTGCGCCCCTCGTAGACGAAGGTACCGCCACCGATGTCGCCCTTTGCCCGGACGAGGGCATTCTGCGCCAGGAGCTTCCGGTGGATCTCCTCCCCGGGCCGGTTTAGCAGCTCGCCCAGACCCCGTGCTCCTGCCGATCGAGCACAATCCCGAAAAATGGAAGAGCAGCCCCTGGGTGGTGAACTTGAACAGCTCGCCGACCCGGTCACCGTCAAACGGGAGCGTCATCGCCCGCACAACGATGCCGTTCTGAAGCGTCAGCTCTTGCCGGTAACCGGCCGACAGGCGCCGCTTCAGCTTTGCGTTCTTCTCCAGCCGTCGTGCGACCATGTGGGACAGCACCATCGGCGCATCTTGATGGTTGCTGGCGAACGGCAGATCTTGAATTTGATGATCTGCCATTTGCAGCTCGAATGGAAATATTAGACCGCATCCTCGAACTGGATGACGACCGCAAAAACCAGCTGCAGTATCGGGGAGCCAAAGCCGTTCAATACTTCATGATTGCTGACACGCAAACCGCCGAGCAACAGTTGGGCGAAATCATTGGCTTTGTGCGGCAGACCGAAGCGGATGAGCGGCTGGATGGGTACGAGAAGCACCTTTATGGCGGGCTCCTTCAACTTCTCGGCAGCATGAAACGGGACAAGTCGATGCTGAAGGAGTCGGCATTGCAATTTCACGCGCTGCTGCTTGAGGATCCCTGGCCAAAAAGCGGCAGGGCCGCCATTCAACGCGAGTTAGGCGACAGCTACCGATATGCTGACGAGTGGAATCAGGCAGAAATGGCTTATCGTCAGGCAATTGCGCTTGGCGGGTCTGACCTCGATAAGGTCCACGTCGCAGGATGTTTGCTCTATAGCAAGCAAATCGATGCTGCCGCCACCGAGATCGATCCGTAAAGCGAGAGAACCTGCCGGGACATGAGTTCGAGGATTTCGTGTTCGCTTATGCTGCGATCGCGATTTGGTCGGCCAAAGCCGATCGCCTGACCGAGGCGAAAACGCATCTTCAAGCTCTTGCTCCGGCCGAGCCAATCTTCAATGATCGCCGCTTGAACCTGCTGCTCCGGGTGACGGAAACTCTTGCCAGCTGCACGGTATCCGCTGCGGCGAAGGCAGACAGCACGCCCAAAGGCGGGCTGGCAACGGTTGCCGGCTTCTTCGAGCTAAAGGCGAACATCGCCGGCATCGGGTTTAACTTCAACGCGATGATCGACTATTTCGCTCGAAAGAAAACCAAGGGCGAACCTGATAGGTCCGATTGAGGCCGGCCAATAGCGAAGCCGCGATTCCCCGGCCATCGCCAACCCACGTGTTCTGCGAGACGACTCAGGCTGTCGATCGCCAACTTGTAAATATTCGGCAGATTTGTTCGCGAATCCCGCTTTCAGGATTGCGGCATTTGCCTCGGGCGTGTTCCATCCTTTGAGTATCTGCCGCCTGGTTTGTCCGTCCCAGCCGGCACGCCCGATTGGGCTCCAGGCGAAATCGCGTCCGCCAGTTTTGCTCAAGGTGTTCTGCAAATCCTCCAGCGAATTCGACAGGGTCAAATATGCCAGTGCCGCCAGCAGTTCGAACTCTTCAAACAACCTGGTGAACTCACCATTCAAGAAAATGAAATCGCGCACCAGGCGGGCAGCACATCGTGAAGGTGATCGCTGAGGGGCGTCTTCCGCTTCTCAAGGCCCTCCAGGGTCTTCCGAGCGTCGTTGCTGCCTCCGTCCCAAGAGCCGAGCAGCAAACGCTTTACAAGGGGCTGTGGTTCGCGCTCGTGAGGCACTGTTGTCGCGAACAGCTTGAACATACGCCTGTGGAAGCCAAGTCTTGAAGCGGTCTTGTATGACTTGAATGGCGAGATATGTGACATCAATTCCGATCCTCCTACGTCCCATCTTCCCCGCCGCATGAATTGCGGTGCCGCATCCGCAAAATGGATCTAGGATATCCACCTCGCAAGGCAGGGCAATGTGGAGTCTTCAGTGAAGGGATATGTTTTTAAGGCCGGTGCTCAATCGGCAATTACCAAAGAGCAGAGTGGTAGCAATCTCCCCGCTCCAAAAGTCGGCTCATGGGCGTTTGCAAAGGAAATTAGGGACGTGACTGCACCGGGCCTTATTGGCTTTGACCCTGATGCATTTGCAAAGCAGGGATATCAACTTTGGCCCAATACCGGTGGCATTGCTTCGAGCCACGATCCGCTGACCAGCAAAGATATTTAAGGCGGCCAAGACGGCGGGGGTTAACCGGCTGAGACGGCGGCTCCGATAAGCAACCGCCGTCAAGACGTATTCTAAAGGTGGCTAGAACAGCATGCCGGCGCCGAGCACAGACGCTCAAGGGCCTTCGGCCCGCCGGTCATGAGCCTGTGGCACACACGGTGCAGTACGTTTAAGGCTGGGGATTTCAGCGTCCCAGTTCGGGAAGAAAACGTCGCCGGGCATGTATTTTTGAGACCGGCGGCGTATTTTTTTGGGACGGTCAGAACAGCATGCCGCTGCCGATCGTCGCCAGCTTGCGGCTCAGCAGGATCGCGTTCCGCGCCAGCCTGAGCCGATATCGCATCACCAACAAGCCGATCAGGCGCATTTCGTTACCCCCGCCTTCGCCGGCTGGGGCCGAACGATGTTGCTGTCACGCTCGAGCAGCGCGACCCTCGCCTCTTCGCGGATCTTGATCGCTCTGGCGTGGTCGATGATTGCCATGCGACCCGGTGCATCTGATGAACCGAGGTGTCGGCATCGGGTTGTGCCAATGCAAACGGGCTGTGGTGGCAATCGAGGCTTCCAAGGTCGGGCTCGTCGTCTTCGAAGCAGTCCTCGCGATCGCAATCGTCCCGCTCCGCTCGATTTCGGCCGATGCCTCTTTCCTGAGTCTGCGGAGGCGCTGGAGAGTCGTTTCCCGCTCCCGCTTGGATAGCGAGGCCGGATAAAATCGCCCGGCGGAGTCCGCTGGCTGTTCTATGAGGGTTTGCATGTGGTTAGTCTTTCGGTTTGGCTTCCTACAACGGCGCCCAGTGTCAGACTGGCAGCCGGGGGTAGGAACCTGCCGAAAGACAGGTCGCAACGCTTTTAAGGTTTCCCCTCTGGACATGGCGCAGCGCCCCCGGCATAAAGCCAGAAGGGCGCGCCCGCCAAGGCGCTCCAGTAGCGCCTAGCGAGCCCGCCAAGGCTCACCGCGCTTTCGGCAGCAATCGACGCCGATCGATCGCCAGCCTGTTTCGGTCCGGGTTCCTACACCCGCGGACAGCCTGCACCTAAAAATCCATCCCCTTTCGGGGAATTGCGTTCGCTGGCCCGTTCGGGTTGTATCGTCGTCATGACAGAACACCCGGGCGTTTCAGAAAAACCAGACTTGGGAACGAGCGGCGCCGATGTCACGACCGCCGTAGCGCGATCGGTGCTGTCAATCGTACCCGTCGTCGGACAGGCCCTCCAGGAAGTGGTGACAGCGCTCGTCCCCAACCAAAGAGCCGAACGCTTCGAAAAATACCTTCCCCTGCTATCCGACGAGCTCAACAGGCTGGCGGTTGCTTCATAGTCCCCTCCGATTCGCGAGCTTGCGGGAAGGCTTGAAGATAGCGGACCTTTTTGAGCCGCGGGCGCCGACCGCAATTACGTCATCGTATGCACGATTGACACGTCTTAATTGCGTGGGCCACTTCTTGCAATTGCGAAGGCATCTCGTCCAGCAATGCGCCTGCAGTGCAGACAATCAACGCGCCGGGCTGATCATCCCCTTCGCCTATGTCAAGGACAAACCGCAGTCGGTCAGCTCGACCACGACGTCGGTTGTAGAAATGACGCCTTTGCGATGAGTGATTGCCAGCACGGTCACATCTTCCGCCAGGCTGCGAATATGGTCCAAAATGTCCCGCTCGGTTCGTTCGTCAAGCGCGGAGCTGGCCTCGTCGAGAAGAAGGATCGCCGGCTCGCCATAGAGCGCGCGGGCAATAGCAATACGCTGGCGCTCCCCGCCTGAAAGCTTCAAACCGCGTTCTCCAACGGTTGTTTCAAATCCTTCCGGCAGAGCCTCGATAATGGGGAGAATTGCGGCTTTTTCCGACGCACCGCGAAGGCGCACCTCGTCGCGGCGCCGTCCTAGCAGAATGTTGTCGGCTACCGACTCATTGAGCAACATCACGTCCTGCGGCACAACAGCAACTGCGGCATACCAATCCGTGTGATCGATGGTCGCTATATCGGTTCCATCGACCAGAATACGGCCGCAGTCTGGCTCAATCGATTTTAGGACGAGCTTGAATATTGTCGACTTCCCCGATCCGGATTCGCCGACAAGGAAGGTAATGGCGCCGCGCCTAGCCATAAACGAGACATTCGTAACGCCACGACCGTTGTCGTAGGCATAACGAATGCCCTCGAAGGATAGCTGGCCAGCGGAGGGCGTGAAATCATGAGCATGAGATGTTCGCCGCTCTTCTGGTGCGACCCACAGTCTGGCGAGAGGAATGAGGTCGGCTCGCGACCGCGCCGCGTCAGAGATCGCGCGCGCGACCATCTCGAAGGGCATATTGAGTTGGAGTAGAAGCGTGTTGAATAGCACAATATCGCCGATCGTGACCGCGCCGGCCCGGTATTCAGGCATTAGAAGGAGAAGTGTGACGGCAAATTGTAGCGCGATGGCTAAGCCGAGCACGGCTATGTAGGCCAATCGTTGAAACACGTAGGCTCGCCAGTTATCGCGCACCTCCCGCGCCTTCATCGTAAAGCGCTGGCTCATCCAGGAATGACTACCGAAATGGCGCAACGTGTCCATGGAGTTCATGACGTTGCCGACGAAACGCGCATTCTCCTGTCCGGCTTCGATGGCCCGGTCCAGAAACACGCGCGCCCGACGCGTGGAACTCCACCCCAATGTAATCGCGACAGCCCCATAAGCGACGACGATTGCAGCGATTTGGATATTGACGAGCACACCGAGAGTAGCGAGCGTAAGCAGAAGCTGCGCTGCAGCCGGGATGAATATCATAGCTCCAAGCTGGACCAACGTCGTCAACCCGCTGCACCCGCGCGCGGCCGCACTCTGTATCTCCACGGGATTGTGCTCAAGAAAAAAGGCCGAGGTTTTTCTCAGGATGCGATCGAAAAAGCGAGTTGCAGCGATGAAGCCCAGGTTCTCGGCTGTCATGAAGGAAAGATACTGCAGCATGCGCTGCAATGCGGAGGCTATGCCGAGCAGGACCGCATAGCCGGCGAATCCCCAGGCAAGCGCCGACATGCCTTCCTCCCGCGGGAGACGATCAATGAGACTCGAAAATACATAGGGGGCTGCGACGCTGCTCGCGCTGGAGATCAGCACCACTGTGGCAACGATGAGAAGCAAGCGCCGATCGGATCGCCAGTACGCATGCAGAATTTCGGAAACCGGCGACAATGCGCTGTCGTTGACCTGATCTGCGGTGGATCCAGGGAATGGGGCTTTGCTTACACTGAGAGAGCCGACATGGCCTTGCGATCTGGATTCCATACGATCTCACGTAAAGATGCGGCTCTGCGGAATTTGCTGCCGTTTACCGTTACTAGACTCCAACCCAGTTTTGTCCAGCACCGTCATCCAACCCCGCCAAATCTTGGTAGGTTGTCGCCCGGCTTCTCACATGAGAGACGTTATAGTGTGGTTCGACACGCTGCCGCGCCACACGACGAGAAGCCCGATCACGCTATCAATAGGAACAGACATGAAGAGCGCGACTGCAGACACGTCTAAGCGGCCATCGCGGCCCGATACAACTGACCTCCCCTTACCGGTGCTGCCACCTCCCACTATTCAGGGAGAGAAGGGCCCCTTCCCTAACGACAGCAGTAACTTCGGCTACCTTTAAGATCATTCTTAACTCCGTTACCGCCTCTCCCACGAGAGGCGGTAACGTTTAAGGAACAAATGCTCAAGGCCACTCTGAAAATAGCCGACTTGGAAAACTACGATCCTGTTGCCAAAGGCAGTTCGATACAGTTTGGTGAAAGCTGCATCCGGCCGTTCCAACATAAGAGTCTTGAGAGTTCGTTAGTGAAGAACACTGAGCAATGGTTCTTCGTCATACGTGAGCGTCAAGTAGCGGCGGACGGGGCTGGCGTTCATTCGGTCGTAATAGCCCATGCGTCTACGGATCAGTTTCGTCAGCACTACCAGAAATGCATGTACTGGCCGCTCGATTTTATCGTGATCGAGGCCGCTCGCCGGGGTCCTCGGTTGCGTGTACGAGCAGGCCATATAGGTAGCCTCCCAATTTACTTCCACGTGGAGGAGCGCACTCGTACGGTTACGCTCTCCTGGGATTTCGTCGATCTTTTGGATAACTCGGGAACGATTGATGCAGAAATCATAGCCCATCATCTATCTATGAGAACGTTCTACTCTGCGCGACAGGCCTGCGTTGGCGTTAACCTGCTGACTGCTTGCTCCACCTTGTACGTCGACAGATCGGAAACGTCATTTGTGTACGGCGCGACAACTTCATCAGCCCCTGAGCTCTCTGGACGAGAGGAGAGCAATCATGTCCTTGAGTTTTCTGATACTCTTCAGGCGGTTGTTCGTTCGCGGCCGACGGCCTTCTGCGCAAGCGCTGTGGAGCTGAGCGGAGGAATGGACTCCGCTTCCGTCGCAATTGCTGTTGGCGAGAACGTAGCATCGCTAGCATGTGGCGGGATACTATTGGGCGACGGGAGTAGCCCCAAGCAGATTGACCGCCGAGCGAGCATTTTGAGCGCACTGGATTGCCGCGATCACAAAGTTGACATGCACGCCCACATGCCGGCGATTGATCTAGATCTTGACCTGAAAGGACGTCTGCCACTCATTTCAGAGTATTACCTTGAGGCGTTCGGGTCACTCTGGGATCGGTTCCGCGGTGATGGCTGCGAAATAATCTGGACCGGCATAGGAGGAGACGAGCTTTGCGCTCGCTTCACCAACGACGAGGATGAACCCAGATCTCCGTCTTCACCCCACCTGGATATCGCGCTTGGGCTTGCAGAAGACCTATTGACGAAACGCGGGCTTGACGCCGCTCGTTCATCCTTCCTTTTTAGCGCCCCCATCAGCGCCACTCTATCCACAACTCTGCTCGCAAGTCTTTGTCATGCTCGCCCACTCGCGACGCGAGGACTTTGGCCCGTCCGCCCATTCGGCGATCCGAGATTGATCAATTTTGGAGCGAAGCTTCCGTTTGCACTTCGCTCGGGCAAGGAGCTCCTCCGTTCTTACTTGCGTGAGCGCTTGGGCTCTGACGTATTTCCACGCGGTTACGCAAAGGAGACTTTCGCGCTTGTACTGCCAAAGGCGATTGCGGCTCGTGCGGACATAATTTCATCACAGCTTGCTTCTTGCGCCTTGGCCGACTTCGGCTTGGTTTCGCAAGAGGCTGTCATGGCACTCTTGAACAGGGTGATAACAACACACGAATTTTCCGCAACGAGCACCTTGGCACGTTTTTTATGGGCAGAACGTTTCGTTCGACAACTCTGTTGATTGCCGCCATCATAAACGATCACGCGTCAGAACACCTGCTACAGTGGAGAAGGGTTGCAATTGGGCGTTTTCGCTCGTCGCCGCTCGATTTCTGAACACGCGCGATTGTGCGCAACGCGAAAGGAACGCAAATGCCCCACGTTATCCGCTTCACTGATCCGGCCGGCGCGGTTTCGTTTTGGCCGAAAGGTTTCGGCTTCAGTTCCCACGCGCACGCGCCGACGATGGACGGCGCCGAGCACTTCGCGGACGCCGCGCGCGCTCAACGTTCCCTTAACGGCTACGTTAACCCGCCGGCATTCTGGAATTAACGGCTTTCGGGTCGTTCCGTACCGGTTGGCCTTTCTCCCGAATAGCAGCCAACACTCATGCCAGCATTGGGGATCAACGTCCCCCTTGAGATGATAAATAGGCCCAACGACTATGCTATTGGATTCGAAATCCGCGCTCCCGGTTGTTACGCCCAGGGACTAACTACCTAATCATCGAACACGGGCGGCAACTCGCGATCGTTACCGAAGCCCGGCTAATCCCCTAAACGACAAAGAGCACCCTGGTTTCCCGAGGTGCCCTTCTCGTCAGAACAGTCGCGAGAGCACGGCCACAATCCAAGCCAGGGGCATAGTGCACCCAAAGCCGAGACGGTAACTCGCACCGCCGGGCCTGCTGGCTTCGAGAGTGAGCAGCACAGTCAGCTGTGCCCTCCTTCCATTCGCCATCGGAAGCAAAGCACTACTGCCGCTTCACAGCATAATGGCTGATCAGCCGTCGCAGTTTTCAGTTTCCGCGCGCTGCGGTTGAACCAATACCTCGCTCAGGCAGTTGCTTGATCCTTCGATCTGGAAAGGACCGCGTGGTCAAGCAGCAGACGCCGCTTCACAGACTGAGGCCGCGTTTGTTGAACACCGTGTCCCTCAGAGCCCCCTTGATCTCGCGAGCGATGTCCTTGCTGACCTGGTGTCCGAACTCCCGCTCGGCATCCGCAACGACATCGGCTTCAGCGCCGATCAGTCCGGCTTCAACGAGCTTTTGCTTCAGTCGGCCTTGGAACTCCTCCTCCAAGGCATGGGCGAGCTGTTTCTCCATCGTGGCATGGTGTTCGGGTTCAATGCGGAGCACCACATCGTCCCAAGGTTTCCAGTCCGTCGCCAAATAGTCGGCGAACCCCGTCGCCTCCTTGCTCCGCACAGACGTCTCAGCCCTGTCAATGTCTTCCTCGGTGAGGTAAGAGTCGTAGAAGTAGTTCATGTCCGGGGCGATATGCTGCAGCCCCAGCCGCTCGCGCAGCTTGGCCTGATAGGCAAGGTAGACCTCGATTTCGTCGACGTCGTTGATGGTGTCGCCCGTGCGGAGCGATTGGACCTTCTCGCGCGCGATCCCCCCCAGTGCGTCCAAGCGGAACATGACACGGCCTAGATCAACGAGGGCCGCTACCCCCTCGTTATTGTCATAGAGCCCGCTCTCGACGTTGGCGATCAGGCGTGCGGTTTGCATGCCGTTCCAGGTCAAAGTTCTGCGATCCGCGCAGCTCTCGTTGGCGTCAAGAGCAAGCTGGAAGTACTGCGCGCGCAATTGCGGGTTGGCCGCCGCCTGCCGCAGATCATTGGCCACCCCCTGCTGGAATCCTTCGTTCCCAGAGTTCACGGTACCCCGCAGCCCGTTGAGGAAGTTTGCGTATTGCTGGGCGCCGGGTTCTTCTGCAAAGCTCTGCCACTTGGCCACCACCTCGGGATCACCCTCCTTCGGATCCCGGTTGAGCCAGTCCGCTACTGTCTCGGGAAGAAACTGCGCAGCGGCGTCCTCCTCCGACTGATCTTCGTCCGTCTCGGACAAATCACTTCCTTCGTCGGCCAGAAACAAGACCCTCGGGCCGGCATACCCATAGGCACTTTGGATTGTGTCCAGGTTCGTCAGCACCTCCTCGGGCAGCGGATTGCCAGACACAACCATCTCGGCAGCAGCACCCAACTGCGTTAGCAAGCCCGTGGGTAGGCTGGTTAGCTGGTTTTGGCTAAGGTCAAGTCTTTCGAGACTGGCCGGGAGAGTCTCTGGCAGACGCGTCAACTGGTTTTCACTAACGTCAAGGCTTTCGAGCCTGGCCGGGAGGGTCTCGGGCAGGCTCGTCAATTGGTTGTGGCCAACGTTGAGGTCCTCGAGCGCGGCCGGGAGGGCGTCAGGCAGGCTGGTGAGCCGATTGTGGTACACGTCCAGCGAGGCGAGCTCGGCCGGAAGCGCGGGCAGGCTGGCCAGCTGATTCCCCCTAACACTGAGCGAAGAGAGTGCGTCAGGGAGAGTCTCGGGCAGACTGGTCAGCCGGTTGAAGGACGCGTCGAGCAAGTGGAGCCCGGCCGGAAGTGGAGGCAGGCTGGTGAGGCGCAGCATTCCAAGATTCAGCTCGCCCTGATTCCAAGCATTCACTCGCCTTACAGCCTCTTGCCGATCCTCGAGCGGGTTCTGCCCCTCTTCGACAGCCCACTCCTCCAGCATCTGGTCGTGCCCCCCCTCAGGAGCAGAAACCCCGAGGTTTGCCGGATCGTCAGCGGCGAGCACCGCGTGGGTCAAGACTCCAACCCACTGGGCCTCCTCACCTTCCCGGTCCTCGCGTTCGGAAGATTCGGCAGTGCTGCCATCACCGCGCTGAGCCTGCCCTGCATCAAAGGGATCCATTCCCTACTCCTTTGTCGGACTGAGCAAATCAAGGCGACCTATCAGCCCACATCGAACGGTTGCAGCATCTAAGACATTCAGCTTACGTCGAGCTGACGAGCGTTGAACTATGTTGAGGGAACGATCTGCGCGATGTGTGAAGGAGTTCGGCTTCGATTCGGTGCAGCCTTTCTCGGCTTGAGCCAGATGAGACCCGAGCAGCAGGGGGATTGAGCGTCTTGAACTCAACAAAGCCGACGTCTGAACGGGTTACGAATAAACTGTCCTGAGCCATTGCTGCTCGGCCAGATGCAGAGTTCTTGAGTGTTCGCCATCAGCGCCTGTGAGACAAATCGAGGGATGTGTTTCGGCATGGACCCCAGTCCAACGCCGATTGACAGGCCGCCGCGTCTTTCTCGGCGGCACGAACATCCCGTTCGGCGGTCAGGGTCCTTTCCTCCACCGGCATTACCCGGCTTCAGCGGTCGTACGACCCTTTCCGACTCCCGCACGGTCCGCTGCCAGGAGCAGCGTCGAAGCCGCGACGCGCATCACCCTTCCAACGTGCCGTGTCCATTACCCCGGTGGACCGGACAGGTGCATGTGTCGATTGCTTCCCGCGCGGCCTTCCCCAAATTGGGGGTGGGTCTGCATCCACATTGCTTCTTTCGAGGCCTGCTTAGACTTTACTCGCCCTACGGCCCAGTGGATCGCTCAACCGTCCAAAGACGGCCTTTGTCACGAGGCTCCGATCCGGAAGTTGCCCTCTGAACCGCTCGTCAGCTACCAGATCAATCGACAACTCTCTGGGTGGAATCTCCCTCCACTGATAATGTTCGCCTTCGGCGTGCACCCCAGTTTCCCGCGCACACAGTCCGACTGGTGTCGGGCGAGAGCCGCTCCAAAACCCGGATCACCGTGGGTTGCAATTCCATCGCGGCTGGCGTGCTGCTGGAGGCAGCGGGGCATCGTCAACTTAATCGACCGCGAGCCGAAGGAGGCGCTTCTCAAAGGTTCGAGATTCGGCGATAGCGCTTGTCGCGGAGATCTCGCGCCAAGTCGCAAAGGCTCGCCCGCGCGAAGCGCGACGGTAGTCGGCAGTGACGGCTCCGGAATAGGGGATGTGGAAAAGGTTCGCGACCTGATCATGAACTGACAGATACCGTTGAGCCTGACGGGACGATTTGAAACGCTTCATGATCCGCTCGCGTCGCCGCATCGGCTGATGAGAATTCTCGGCCCAATTGTTGAGAGCTTTTTGCTGGCGATGTTCGACGTGAAAGCCCATCTTCGCCCTCGCAGCGCCGTACGAACGGAGCTTGTCCGTGATTGTCCGTCGTCAGATGATTTGAGACTGATCAGGCTTTTCGAGAAGGGAGGCTCTGGCTCATCAGTGGTTAGAGTTTAAGCCGCTTGCAATTGATGCTGCAAGCGGCGGTTTGCGATGGTGTTGCGCTTGATGCGTTTGCTCGGCGCGGATCGCCTCAGCCCTGCCGAAGTAGACATCGGCAGGAGTGAGGTTGTCGATGCTCTCATGATAGCGGACGTGATTGTAGTGTTCGATGAAGGCCCGTATCTGGCGTTCGAGGTCGCCGGGCAGGTAGTAGTTGTCGAGCAGAATGCGGTTTTTCAGGGTCAGGTGCCAGCGCTCGATTTCAAGTACGATGGACGCCAGTTGTTCGAGGCGGCGCGCGGTCCTCCGCAGCCCGGTGCGCGCTGTGAAGTTCGTCCAAGGCGATCACTTCCAGGCACCCCTCAAGCAGGCTGGCGAATCGGCGCTTGCCGCGCTGACCGATTTGTCCAGGCCGTTGATCGCCACCTACGCCGTCGCCGCCGGCAATTAAGGCGATCGCACAGACCTCCGGCTTCGTTGAAGCCAGCCGCGATCAAGCCGATCTTGTCATCGAGACGTGGGCACACGATCCCGCCGCATTATCTGACACCGACACCGTGGACCCTCTGTCACTTTACGCTCAGTTCAGGGATCAACGAGACGAACGTGTCTCCATGGCGGCAGAACATCTCTTGGAGAAAATCACATGGTAGCTGGCATCGAGAAGTTCCGGGAGTTTTTCGCGGGACATGAGGACCACTACGCGATCATCGGCGGCACGGCATGCGACCTGCTGTTCGACGCCGCTGGCCTTCCAACGCCACCCACCGCTTCCGGTTGCAGCTCTTCCGACGTAACTTGCGTTGCTCTCAGTTGCTCGGCTTATCGCGTCTGCGGCACATGATGCTCGACCGACGGGCTGCCGCGCTCGAGGTTCAAGTTGTTGAATAGAATGAAGGACGGCTTTTCGGGACCTCTTCCCCCGCCGCTGGCACGACTCTTGAGTGTCTCTCGTTGCCCGGCGGCAGGAGCTGCCGACCTCCGTCACTGATTGATCCTCTCATTGAGAAGGGAAGCAACAATGAAGACCGATATGTCAGCTTAAGGTGTGACCGAATTACTGCTGAAGAAGCATCTGCAACTTCAGGAGGCTGGTCTTGGCTGCTCATAGGAGCAGTTGACCCCTTAACAGCCCCTCAGTCGGGTTTGCAGTGCCGGCCGACTGACGCTGAGTTGCTAAGGTTCTGCAGGCCTCGCTGGCCTGCCACCAACCCCCTAACCAGCGCTCGCGTGCCGTCCACGACAAAGACGCCGCAATCCCAGCCGTTCTGCTGCTGGGCCATGCCGGCTTGCACCGAGTCGCCGGGGAGGCCCAGCCTTCCTGCCAGATGGTCTGCAGACGTCTCGTTGAATCCCCAGAAGGAATCGTAGTGATAGGCAATCGGCGAGTTCCGGTCGCGGCGATCAACGAACAGCAGCGACCAATGATTCCCTTGGCAACGAGGATCTGTAGGATCGGCGTCGTTCACTGGCAGGAACAAGACCATTTTCCCCCCGTCGTTGCGAAACAATCTGTCCGCGTAGACACGTAGGGCTACGTGCGAGTGCAGAAAGCGAATCGCTGTAAAGCCCTAGCTCTCGGGAGAATTTGCGAAGCGCCCAATCGAAACTCCGGGCGGTAGTCGAACCCAACTTGTTGCTCTCAAGGGCGTGGCTTATGGCGCCCTTAATGAACCCTTCGTCACCAACGGCAGGAGGAAGCGGTGGGCGCCCACCAATAGATGAAGCGCCCGGAGCGTTGGGGGCACGATGTTCTCTAAGCGCCCCCACCGCGGCCCACATAAGTTTATCACCCTTGGAGATTTCCTTAGCATGGGCGAGCAAGAAAGCGTCACTACTCCCGTCAAACGATAGACCGCGCTCCCCGAGATCATTCGCCAACCTGTTAAGATTGCGCGTATATCCGTTAGCCACCGCGTCTTTCAGCTTTTGACTTGCAATAACGCCCTGAGCCCCCCTGATAAGCTCCCGGTCGCACCCAGACACATGAGGATACTCGGGCGGTTCGATGGATCGTCCGGCCTTGAAGCAGCTCCTTGCTGACGTCGAGACGGGGGCGGTCGACATCGTCGTCGTTTATAAGGTCGACCGCCTCACCCGCTCGCTTGCGGACTTCGCAAAGATTGTCGACGTGTTCGACGCTGCAAGCGTCTCGTTCGTTTCAGTGACCCAACACGACGAGCTCGAAGGGGCGCCTTACGCTAAATGTGCTGCTATCCTTTGCTCAGTTCGAGCGCGAACTAACCGGCGAACGGATTCGCGACAAGATCACTGCCTCCAAAAAGAAGGGTATGTGGATGGGAGGCTGGGTCCCTCTCGGCTATGACCGCATGGATCGCACTCTCAAGGTCAACGATCTTGAGGCCCAGACTGTGCGCACGATCTTTGATCTATTTCTCAAATTCAAGAACGTCAGGAACGTTCAGAACGAGCTGGCTCGCCTCAATCTCCGCACAAAGCCTTACTCGATTCAGCGGGAGCGGGCTATTGGCAATCTCCCCTTCGCTCGCGGTCATATCTACAAGGTCCTCTCCAACCCCCTTTATCTGGGAGAGATCGTGCATAAGGGTGCTCGTCATCCGGGACAACATCCGGCACTCATCTCCCCGACGACCTGGGATGCCGTTCAGGCCCAGCTCAGCGCGAACGGCCATAGGAGACGATCGCGATCGAACGCCGAGAGTCCGAACGTGCTGAGAGGACTCATGTACGACGACGCCGGTAACCGTCTCGCCGCGGGCCACACGAGTAAGAACGGCAAACGGTATTGATATTACGTCACCCCGAATCGCCGAGGTCGATCTCTATCATCAGAAGAGCCGGATCAACTTAGAGTTCCGGCAGCGCAAGCTGACGATATTGTGCTCGGACGCCTATATGATTTTCTCACAGAGGGCGCGCAAATCTCGAGTTTCCTAGGAAGCGGTTACCGTGTCGCAGAAATTCGTGCAGCAATCGGGACTGCAGAACAGCTTGCCCAAGTGATCGCTTCCGAACATTCAGAGCGGAAGATGGCCATCGTCTCGGACTTGGTTTCGCGCGTGATCGTCAGGAAGACGAGCTAAAACATCAACCTCAGCTCGAGCCAATTGCGCAGCGCGCTATCCAACAACGCTCCAAAACCTCCTGCCCCGCACGGGGAGGAGCGCGAGATTTCGCTCGAGGTTCCGTTCGTAGGGACGGATCGCGCCGGCTCGACCCAATTCCTGATCGACGACTATCGTCGCCCACAAGGTACGCCTCCGGTGGAGGCCGCCTTCCCGGATCGGGTTCGAGCGTGAGATGGTTTGCGCATTAATTCGCAAACAAATGAGCAAACGTGACGACGGTTACGGTTCTGTGCGGTCCTGAGCGGCGACGGCGGAGGACGAGTGCGGAGAAGCTTCGGATCGTGGAGGAGAGTCTGGCGCCTGGGGCCAGTGTTGTCGAGGTTGCTCGGCGACACGACGTTCACCGCAATCTGGTTACGGCCTGGCGGCGGCAGGCGCGGACCGGTGTCCTCGCTTGCGGGGCCGAGCCGATGCAGCGGCAGGATGACGAGGTCGGTTTTGCGCCAGTCTCCA
>NZ_AUGA01000083.1:0-19981 GCF_000426785.1 Bradyrhizobium sp. th-b2 | reverse complement strand
ATCGAGTGCGCCTTTGTCGACAAGGGATACCGCGGCCATGACGCACAGAACCCGCGCCGCGTCTTCATCTCCGGCCAGAAGCGCGGCGTCTTCGGCACTATCAAGCGCCAGCTGCGGCGCCGCTCCGCTATCGAGCCCGTGATCGGCCATTTGAAGGCTGACGGACACCTCGGCCGCTGCTACCTCAAAGGCCGCGCCGGCGATACCGCCAACGTCATCCTCTCCGCCGTCGGTTACAACTTCCGCCGCATCCTCGCCTGGCTAAGGGCTCTTTGGTACCTCTTCCTGGCTGCCTTCTTCTCAGTCACCAGCCACCGCACACCACTCAAATCGGCTTCTTAACCGACGACTACTCAGGGTCATGCCGCCTCGACCGCAGGGGTGTCGCCCCAAAGCGGACATTCGGAAGGCTTCAGGACGATGAGGTGGCCGGGCGCCGAACGGGAGCTTTTGACCCGCCCCCAACGGAGAGAAGCGCCCCCGAGGGAACATTCGCGAACACCTGACAGTGTGATTTCCGGAATGGCAGTCGGGGCGCGAGCGCGCCAGCGCGACAAGGTCAGTACAAACCAACTTAACTTGCATTGCAAGCCCCTCCAGATCGGGCGATCTGAGGCCGTCTTAACGGGAGGAGCAATCCATGACCTCGGACACACCGACGAATACGGCGACGTTCCGCGACTGGCCGCATCGCATCATCCGGCGCAGCGACACGGTGCGGCCGCTGCCGCCGCACACCCGCTCGCTCGCGGACCTGACCGTCGAGGTGGGCGGCCGCATCTCAGCGTCAGCGACTGTATGACCAGGTGCCGCACGGCCGGAGTCCTGATCCTGAAGGGCGGCGAGATCGCGCTGGAGCGCTATGGCATGGAAAGCGGTCCGGGCAGGCGTCGGGAGGGCTATTCGACCACGAAATCGATCGTCGCGACGCTCGTCGGCGCTGCGCTGCACGATGGCGCGATCGGTAGCCTGGACGATTGCTGCGACCTCTATTTGCCGCGGCTGCGCAGCTCGGCCTATGAGGGCGTCACGGTTCGCAATGTCATGCGCATGTGCTCGGGCGTGGCCTGGGACGAGGAAGGGCGGAGCTGCCCTGCGCGCGCTCCGAACGGACCCAGCGTGATAGGCCTCCAGCGCGCCGACTATCCTTGCCGGCTGTTCGAAACACCCGTTCCGCCGGTTGTGGCCCGTTTGAGACACGCCAACCGGCTCCGGGAATGTCCGTTCTGCGGGGTAGATCGGAAGTGATCGGCGGCAGACCAAAACGACGCGATTGACCCGGTGCGGACCTCCGCCGAGAAATATCCTAGTTTGACCGTCGCGCCGCCTTCCAACGATTGAGTTCGGAGGCTCTAGAGTGAACGCACCGATGTGGGGTGGATAGCGGGAGATATCGCGTGAAACGTGTTGCGTCGGCTCTGTCTGCAACGGCCTTGCTGGTCTCTGCAACAGCTTCAACGCCGGCGCTTGAGTCGCGCTTGACCGCGACCTCTATACTGTCGGCCGACGAATTGTGGACCAAAATCGGCGAGTTCTGCGGGATACCATCGTGGCATCCGGCGGTCGAGCGATGCGATCTCAGCGCCGACGGCAAGATTCGCACGTTGCGGTTTTTCGGCACCAGCCGCACGGCCGTGGAGACGCTAGAGGCCCGGGACGATGTCGGTCGCAGTCTTGCCTATGCGGCAGACTCTGTAACGACGTCTGTTACGAACTATCGCACGACCGTCCGTGTCATTGCGGAAGCAAGCGCTTCGGCAGTACAAGTGATCAGCAGCTACGACGCCAATGGTGTTTCGGATGCTGACGCCCGGAGAGCCGTCGAGCGCAGCCTGTACCTGTCGCTTTGCCTGAACGGGCCGCTGGTTTGTTCCGGCGATCAGCGATCGTCCTCCCCCGCCGAAGTGGTGCAATTCGCTGGTCCGGCTCAGAGCCCGACGCCGCTCATGTTGAAAGGTTATCTGCGGCGTCCCACGAGCCCAGGACCTTTTCCCGCGGTAGTGTTGTTGCACGGATGCGGTGGCTTTTCGGATCAACTTGATCAAAACTGGGGCGTGAAGATCGCCGCCTGGGGTTATGTCGCGCTGACTATCGACAGGCACGGTCCGCGCGGCATCAAGAATACCTGCCGCGGCGGCGCGCCTGCAGATTCGCTCTTTGACGCCTACCGCGCTCTGGATTTTCTAGCGCAGCAGCCGTATGTCGATCCAGCACGCGTTGTCGTTGCCGGATTTTCCCAAGGCGGCTGGTTCAGTCTCGCAGCTGTCGAGCGTGGCTCTGTGGAGCAATCATCAGAGCGGAAGTTTCGCGCGGCCGTCGCGTTCTATCCCGCCTGCATCGAAGTGAAGGGACCGATGACCGTCCCGACCTTGATTATGATCGGGGAGCGCGATGACTGGACGCCCGCCGATGCCTGCCGCAAGCTGGTCAACGGCGAGGGTGATTGGGGTATGTCCCGACCGAAGGCCGAAGGCCCACCGATCCAGTTCATCGTCTATCCTGGCGCCTATCACGACTTCGACCGTCCGGGCCCGACTTTCCAATATGACGGACACCGCATCGAGTTCAATCAAGCAGCGGCCGAACAATCGCGCAATGCGCTACGCGATTTCCTGACATCGGTCGTGGGCGAGGCCGCGAAGTGAATGATGGTCGTTCCGGCTTAATTTCAAGGCATCTCAAACCGTGATGCGTTGGTGGCGAACGAAAGCGCGTGGCGCTCGGCAGCTACCCGACCATGTCGCTCTCGGATGCGCGGAGAAAAGCTGACAAGCGCCGCCGGTCCGTGCGCTATGGCTTAACATCGTCGCGAAGCGGATGGCTGACCCGGACGGCGGCGGTTCTCAAATAGGCCTTGGTCGTTGTGCGACAACCCCCTTCTGGTTCTTCCGCTCCTGGACCCAAACCGGGAAGTCACTGCTCCAACGCGGCGTCTAAGTGAAATGTCGCGGCTAAGATGCGCCAGCCTTCAACAAAACGAACGATGTTGTACGATTGCCGCCACTGTCTTCCCAAGCTACCTTCGGCTTGAAGTTGTCTCCATGTCACCGTTGCAAGAGCGCTGCGCTCGCCGAGCGGAACGGCCACCAAATCGGTCGCGGTAGCACCTGTCGTGCCGGCGCCCTTGTAGGTATCTGCAACGCCTTGGAAGAACTTCACAACCTCCTCACGCGACTGAAATCAATGTATCGACCCATCGCCGCGCATCGTAATCATGGGAACGCAGTACAGCCCTGCGATTTGCTCGCCATCGAAAGTAGCGAAGGCTTCGTTGTATTGGTTTAGGAAGGCGGACACCTCAAGTTCAAGGCCTGTCGCCATCATTCGTTCCAAGGGGTTGAGCCTGCGAATCTTATGCTCGAGAGGAACGACGGACAAGCCTTGTGGCGTTTGCGCCATAATACCGCAAACTTGCAGTCTGACGGTCCCGGCCTTACTCCCGTGGATGCTGCGCTAGTCTTGGGGGCGGCTGCTCGAGCCATCGCCGGCTTGCCGGCTACCATCAAAACGTCTTCTCAGGTCTGGACCGGCGATGACGTCGGGTCTTGGAGTACAGGGTCAGTGTCGGCAGCTAGCTTCGTAGCCGATGCCAACCAGAGGGCTGCGCATGCTCCCTCGATGCTGACGGCGAGCGTCCAGCCCAGCACCAGACCCTGAAGTCCGTCGAGCTTCGCTCCCAGGACCGCACCGCACAGCTCCAGCAGCCCGCCGAGCGCAAACCAGGGCGCTGCCTTGAGCATCCTGTCTGCCACCCGCACGAGCGTGCAGGCATGGAACTTCAATGTTGATCCGAGCAGGCTGAAGCCGAGCAAGCTCAGGCTCGAACCGGCGATCTTGGGATATGCCGGATTGAAGATTGCCAGGATCTCCTGTGAGTAGGTGAAGATGAAGACGGCGCATGCCAGCGAGAACAGCAGTGATACCGTCAGCGACACCAGGATGTTGTGTCGGGATTGTTTCGGGTTTGCTCGGACAACCGGGAACAGGACCATCGCCATGGCTGACGGAATCAGGGAGGCGACGGAGACCATCATCCATACCGCCACAAACGTCGCGTTGAGGGCCGGCGTCAGGAGCACCAGAACGAGATAGGGCATGACGAAGACCGGTGCCATTGACGCGACATCGAGTGCATAATGGTCGAGGACCCGACGGCGATGGATGTGGAGCAGTCGGAAATCCGGGGGCCCAACGAGGCGGCGCGCTCCTCCCCTCGTCAAAAGATCGACGCCGATCCAGGACACGAGCATTCCCGCCACCCAGGTCAAAAGGAGCGCGGTAGGGGAGGTAAAGCCGAGGGCGGCCGCCGCAGCAACCAGCAGCAACTTGAATATGGAGAACAGGACCAGTCGGATCATTTTGCTGCTGCTACGCAGAATGCCGACAAATGCCTGATCGCCCACCACTGTCAGATTGTTCAGGCCGCAGCCGATGACGAAGACCAGGCCTGCAAGCCAACCGTCGATCGGCCCGGTCGAACCGTTGAAGAGCGTCTCCCCGACGACAAACAACAGGGCCAAACCGACCGTCAGTGCCACGCCGGCGGAAGCTGCGGCCGCGACGAGCCCGGGTTCCTTGCCGGGATGCCGAACCAGCTCACCGGTGAGCAAGGTGGTGAGCCCGCCCTCGCCGAGCAGGGTGACGAGGCTCATCATAGCCAGAAGGCCGGAAGCAACGCCGATCACATCAGGCGGAAACAGCCGGGCTGCGACCCACCAATAGGCAAAGCCAAGACCAGCCGTTACCACCGTTCCGGTCGCCAGCGCGCCGGAATTCATGACGAGGGTAGCGCTCTTTTGCAGTGCCTGGCGCAGCCGCATGATGGCCATTCGGGCGAGGCCTATCGGCATGATGGCTCTCCCGTGTCCCGGTACGCGGCTATCGCGACCTCGGCGGGAGCTGCGAGCTGGACATCCCGGTAGACCTGTTCGATCCGGGCCACGACCGCTTTGGCCTTGAGGCGCCCCACGCGGGCCAGGCCTGTTGCCTCGAGTCGGGCCAGCAAGGTGCGGTCGTCCAGCAGCGCCTGCATGGCGTCGGCGAGCGCCGCCGCGTCGCCGGGTGGTACGAGAAATCCTGTCTCGCCGTGATCGACCAGATCCGGCATGCCGCCGATATCGGTTGCGACGATGGCCTTGCCGCACGCCATCGCTTCCATGATGACGGTTGCACACGCCTCCGGGCCGGTTGATGGCAACACCCCGAACAGGGATCGCCGCCAGGCGTGCATGATGGCGGAATGCGGCCACGCGCTGAAGGTGTGCACGTTTGGCGGGAACTCGGTCGGCGTATCGGCGAGCCGGCGTCCGATCAGGACAAGCGGCGGCGCCCGTTCCAGCCCGGCATAGGCCTTGAGAAGGACGTCGATGCCCTTGAGACGCATCATGTCGCCGACGAACAGAATGAAGCCGTCGTCAGGTAGTTCGCGCAGGCAGGGGTCTTCCGGGCCAGGCACCTCGACATCGTCGGGCACGAAGTTGGGGATCACCTCGTAGGGTGCGCTGCCTTGGGTGAGCCCGGTGTGACGGGCCACTGCGTGGCTCACCGCGATGAAGCGGTCCACGATGCGTCGGGCAGCGAAGCTCGAGGCCCAGTTGCCGAAGGTGGTCGCGGTCGCTTTCGCGGCGCCATAATGCCGGGCCGCGCACGGCAGGCACTTCGTCAGCGCCGGGCCGCTGCACAATTGAGTCCCGAGATGCATCAGGTTCTTCTTGGCGCAAACAAGCCCGTAATCGTGCTGGGTAACCACGAAGCGGGCCCCACTCAGGGCTCTGAGCGGCAGCAGGGATGCGTAGATCCAGTTGTGGGCGTGGACGACATCAGGTCTTTCCCGGTCAATCAGCCGCTTCAAGCCGAGCGCAAGTTCGGGATCGGGGAACGGCGGCGCGTGCTGACGCTCGGGATCGGCATGTAGTCCCGACAGGCGCTGCAGCGTACCGCGCAACCGGTGGACGCGGATCGCTCCGTCCAACTCGGTCTCCGGTGATCCCGGACGCATCAATGTCCCAACGCTCACGTCGTGGCCCCGCTGCGCCAGCGCCGCGCCGAGATTGCGGACATGGCGTTCCTCGCCCCCGATCACTGGGGGATAGAATTGCGACAGCAGCAAGATGCGCATGACCTCCCCCTCAGGTACCCGGCACCAGCGCCGAGACCCTGCGATAGAGCCGGTTGTCGTCCGGCCGGTAGAGCCGGGCCTCGGCGTTCTGCTGGGTGGCAAGGGTGGGCACGGAGAACTTCCGCACCCAGGTGTCGCCCGGCGCGATCGTCAGCGAGCGGAAGACGGCGAACGGTTGGCCGTTGAGGGTGATTTCCAGGTCGTATCGCCGAGCCTCGGTCTCTGCACTGCGAACGCCGACGACGAGTTGGCCCGGAACTCCTTTGGCCGGTGGCAACATCCATAGCTCGGTGTATTTGAACTGCCGGTCGCTGGCCTCATCGCGGACGGCGAGAGCGTAGGCTCCCGTTGCCAAAAGCATCGCCAATGCGACCGCAGCTCCCTGCCTGGAGCGGATTCGCACTGAACCAGGCCAGGCGCTCGGAATCGAGACATCGCTGCCGCTGGCAGGTATCAGCATCGCTCCTGTTGTCACCGCCAGGTACCAGAACGCCCAGCCAAGCGGAGTGAGCGAGCCGATCGCGTTCAGCACAAAGCCTCCGGCGATGGTGACGGCGAGGCTCGCACCGATCGAACAGACAAGATGTTCGGACAGCGACGAGTTCGTTACGCCGATAACGCGCAGCACGACATGACCGGAGATGAGCAGAACCATCGGCACGCCCAGGATGAAGCGCAGGAACGTGCTGTCACTGGCCGCGACCAGGGCCACCGTGGCTCCTGCCCACAAGCAGGCACCGAAAAGGTCGCGCTTGTCAGGGCTCGGCATGCAGTCCTCTTATGTCGTAGATGATGATCGAGCCGTTGTCGTAAGTGCGCGTGACACCTTTGACGTCATTGAACTTCAGCAACTCGGCAGCCGAGAGCCGCTTTCCTTGCTGCGTTTCCCACGGCTCGAAGTAGAAGCCTAGGACTGGCGACCCGGTGGTCAGGCGGAGATCCACCAGCAGGAAATCAAGCTCGCTCCTGGCGAGCGCGTAGAAATCGTCTGAACTGAGTTTTTCGTTCCTGAACGCGCGGGCAGCATAGACGGCATCATTGATCTTGGTTCTCACGTCCTGCCGGCCGTAGCCGGCAAGCAGCAGACGATTGACCCGATCGCCGGTGAAGCGGTTGCCGGGCCCAAGCCACTCCCTGGTCCAGAGCGCCGTTTCGATTCCCAGGTGCTCGATGGATTGCGCGTCCGAAGCCACCCTGTAGCGGCCACGGATCGGATCGACCGATGCCGCAGTGACCCCGCTCATGACGATCACCGCCAGCGCAGTGGATGGCACGATCCGGCGCCAACCGCGGGCGGCGCGACCCTGCCAGAAATGGACGATGCCCACCCCGACGACCAGTCCGACACCGATAAAGACAAACGTTCCCATCCGGTTGCCGATTTGCCACCCGTTCACGGTCAAGCGGAACGCAACCGAGATAGGAAAGCCGCAGGCCAGCACGGTGAGCAGTACGACGCGGCTGTCGGTCCAGCGTCGTTTCAAAATGCCGTAGATTGCAAGCCAGCCTGAGCGCAGATTGCCCGGCGCTGTCATCGCCAGCGACCGAAAGAAGCCCGTCGCCAGCCCGAGGGCCACGAACAGGATACCGAACAAGGTGGTCAGGCGCATGAAGAGGGGCTGGGACGGCGCGGCCACCTGCTCTGACTGTGGGGTGCTGGTGCCCAGGACCTTTGCCAGCAGTGCCTTGAAGCCGGATTCGACCACGGGGCCGACGTAACCAGTGAAGGGATTGCCGTGCGCCATCACCCATACGAGCGGTATAACGATGGCAAGCACGGCGGTGACGCCCATGGCGATCCTTGCCTCGAACCGGAGTGAGACGTCCCGCCGCAATGCCTCCAGGGCCGCCACCATTCCAAGATAGACAGCGACAAAGGCCGCCGTGACATGATGGGTGACCGCCAGGCTCGCCAACAGAAGAGCAATCAGACCGAGCGCGCTCAATTTTTGTCGCCCGGCAAGATCCTTCGATCCAGCCTCGACCGCGAGGATCAACATGCACAGCACGAAGCCGAGGCTCTCGTAGGAGAACATCGACTCGAATACCACGAAAGTCGAGCAGCCCATGTATGTCAGGCAGCCGATGGCTGCGATGCGCGGAGACCCGGTAATCCTCTCGTAGAACAGAAACATGGCTGCGACGAGGGTGCCTTTCAGGACCGCCAACAGCAGGGTCGCAGTCGCAAATAAAGGCAGGCCCGTGAGATTCATGATCGCCGTCGTCACGATCTCGAGGGCGGGATACGCCGACGCGATCGGCAACAATGGATTGGGCAGGAAGAGCCGGCGGGCGGTCACAAGGTCATCAGCGGCGGCCCAATGCAGGAATTCGTCGTGGTACCCGAGACCCGTGGGCGAATAGACGGACTTGTGGAAGAACAGGGCTCCGGCAAGGAGAACCAGGAGGAAGAGACGCTCGCTGCGGGCCACACCCGGCCAAGCGATGCGAAAGCTGGTCGGAGCGACCACCAGGATGGTGCCCGACCAGAACAGCAGCGATGCCACTTCAGCGCCGCGACGACCGGCTCCCTGTCCGGCCACAACCAGCAGCAGGCCCGTGGCGACGATGAGGCACAGCGTCGCAATCCAGTTCGCGTTCGCAGGCTCCGACGTCGTATCGTCGCCGCGCAGGTCAGGGCCGATAATGGCAAGGATGGAATGCATCCAGGCACGCGCCGGTGCGATCGCGATTTCGGCGTTGAGATGGGCTCGTATCATCCGCCCCGTGCCCTCGTGACGGATCGCAAGCTCAGTGCGTCGTCGAGCAGAAGACTGACCGTTGACCGGTTGCCAGCCACATCACGATAGACGTCGCTCAACGCTTGCGCGCAGGCGTCCCAATCCGGCAAGGCCAGGTCGGGGATCTCTCGCTGCGCCGCGAGTTCTTCGGCCATCGCAGCGGCGGTCTCGCCCGGGCTCGCGTTGAGCGGAAGCGCGCGGCACAGGCCGTTGGTCGCCAGCTCCCTCAGCCCTGACGTGTCGCTGACAAGGACCGGCCGGCGCAGCGACAGCGCTTCCATCACGGCGACAGGGTGAGCCTCGTATTCACTCAGCAGCACGAACAGGCCGGCGCTCGCCAGCAGGTCGGTCATTCTCTGCCGCTCGGATCCTGGGATGGCCGTGATGGTGACCCGATCTTCAAGACCAAGCGTACTGACGAGACGGCGCAGCGCGCCCTCGTGAGGCCCCGTCCCGACGATGTGCAGGCGCGCGTTCGGCACTCTGCGGATCAACTCCGGCATGGCCGCAATCACCCGGTGATGGCCCTTGTAGTGCTCAAGCCTGCCGCTCGAGACGATCAGGCCGGGATCGACCTTGACGCCGGGGCTGGCGGCCGGCATCGCGGCGCCATTCGGGATGACCACAAACCGCTCCCGCGGGATGCCCATCTTCGTGCTGAAGAAGCTGGCCTCGAATTCGGAGACCCCGATCAGCCGTGCGGCTTTCGCCACCAGCGGACGGAGCACCGCGCGCTGGGTGCCGCGCACGGCATTGCGCAGCCGCGAGGAATGCCCGCCGCTATGGAAGGTCAGGACGAACGGGACTTGAGTGCGGACGGCCGCGAGCAGCCCGATCGGCACGACGAAAGTGCTGTAACCCTGAAAGTGGATCAGGTCCCATGTGCCGCGCCGGATCGCGGAATAGACCTGTGGTGCGATATAGAGATCCAATTCCTTCGGCCAGGCCGGCACGCGCCGCACGCTCATGCCACGGACGTTCTCCTCAACCGGCAACTTTCCCGACGGATCGGTCGTCAGTACGTCGACCGAGTAGCCGCGCGCCACCAAGCGAGGACCCACCTCCTGGATGTGGGTTTCGATACCGCCGACGAAGGGGTGGCAGCGAGCGGCAACCATCAGGATACGCATTCGGCTCACCCACCTGGACTTGCGATCCGCCCGTGTCGCCTATGGATAGCCATAGGCAACAAGAGAGGCCGGAGACCGCACCCGCTCGCGCAGGATCGTCTTGAGGACGCGCCAGCCGTCCGGAATGGCGCGCAGATTGCTCAGGCCGCTGATGCGCGGAGCTTCGAAGCTCGGGACTTCAACGATGTTCAACTGGTTCTTCAGGGCCCGTACGTTGATGAGAGTCTCGATCTCGAATCCGTCGCAGTCGCAATTGAGCGTGGGGACGTGCTTGGTCCAGAATGCCATGTACCCGTAGCAGAGGTCGGAGAACGAGCCGCCATAGAGCAGCCGCACCATCAGGGTGAGCCCCCAATTGCCGAGCATCCGGAACAACGACATATCGTCGGTGCCTGCGCCCTGGAGAAAGCGCGAGCCCTTGACCATATCCGCGCCCGCGATTAGCGCGCCGACAAAGACGATGGCTTCCTCCGGCACCATCGAGCCGTCGGCATCGATCATGACGATGATATCGCCGGTGGCGGCGCGGAAACCGGCCTGCAGGGCGGCGCCCTTGCCGCGCCGTGGCTCCATCACAACCTTCACGTCCTCGCGCAGGCTGCGCGCCACCGCAACCGTGTCGTCGGTCGAACGTCCGTCGACGATGATCACTTCGTGTGCCCATGCCGGGATACGCGGCAGCAGCCAGGGCAGATTTTTGGCCTCATTGAGTGTCGGGACCACGAAGCTCACTCGCGGCATCGTCAGCGAGTGTGCGAGCGCGAGATTGACCGGGTCAGGCACCCATACGGTACTGACGTAGGAGAGATTGTTGGGGACAGGAGCGTTCATGGCAGCACCGTACGATCAAATGGCCGGACCTGCACCGCAGGCCGCGACCGGACAAGGATACTTGATAGGTGTTGGGCAAGAGTCCGCGCAGGATGATAGGTCCCGTATACGAAGCGACACACCGGGCCGAAGCTGTTTGCTGCGGCGGGACCGATAAAATGCAAGCCCGGCACCGACGCCTCGTAATGCGACGAAAGCTGCGGCGCACCTTCTTCAAGACGGATGTGGCGAAGCAGCGCCTGGTTCAGAAAGCCGAGCCGGCTGACATCGATCTTGTACCCGGTCGCGAAGATCACATGGTCGGCCTGCAGCGATTGCTTGGCATGGCTGGCGTCGACCAGATTGAGCAGGACCTTGCCGTTGCGGGTCTCGGTGCTCTGGAGGGAAGTGCCGAGTAGCGTCGGCACCTTTCCGACAACGCGGTCCCTCACGAAAGCGCCACCCAGCGGGCCCAGCGCCGCGTGATTGGCGATCCCGATACGCCGCTCCTTCGACAGCAGCCGGATGAGCTGAGGATACTTTGCGTAGGCCGACAGTGTCCAACCCGGGCCGATGCCGCTCAACGGCGCCATCACACGCTCGATTGAAGAGCGGTTGTGGGGACGGTTGGCGAAACGCAGTTGCTTTGCGTGCGCGACGAGCGAAACCGAAATCCCTCGTTCATGGAGCAGCGCGGCGAGGTCTGTCGCGGACGATCCGGATCCGACCACGACGACTTCCTTGCCGTCCAATGCTTCGAGCGAACCGTACTTGCCGCTGTGCGAGCACAACTCGGCAGGCAAATGTGCGACGTCCTGCGGCAGGTGCTCGAAGGGCTGCAGGCCGACTGCCACCACGACGCGCCGCGCGTTGATCGTCTCGCCGTCGTCAAAGCTGGCGCGAAGGCCGCCATCGGCGGTCTCCAACGCGGTGAGAACCTTGCTTTCCACGGCGGGCACGTACCGCATCCGGAATGCCTCGCCGTACTCGATGAACCGGTCGAGCGTCAGCGGCGTCAGCACGTCATGATACGGCATGGCGCGTTCGGTGCAGAACGATTTCACCGTGAATTCCGATCCGGGATCGGAGAGGCTTGTTGCCCAGGGATATGATTTCAGCAGCATGCCGCGTGGCATGTTGTGCTTCCAGGGCCCCATGGGTTCACCGAAAATCCGGTGCTCCACACCGCGTGCGCGCAGATGCGCAGCCAGCGACAAGCCGTAGGGGCCGGCGCCTATGACGGCCACATCTACGGATGTGCTTAATCGGCCCATATGTGCACCTCCCGCACGAAATAAAAACAGAAGTTGAAATGAAAAAGAGATCGGGAGATTACCAACGCTGAAGTCTCTCCTTGCGGCCCTCTTCCGGCTACCCTCGACGCCAAGGATCGCTGATGCCGCTTCACAGTGGAAGCACGATAGGTGGTTAGCTCTTTGTAGTTATCCGTTCAGATCGCTTCCGATGCCGACGAAATAGCCCTGCATCAGCAACCACTTCGCCGGTGATGATTTCGGTCGCGCGGGAAAGCAACTGCGCGTGTTTCTCACGCGAAATCAGCCGGCATCGAAGCCAGGGCGGCGGGCTGCCGATTCACTGCGGCCGACACCTCCGGTGACAGCGGCTCGTAGGAGGCCGTGACCTCTCGCAATCGCCTGACCCGACCGAACATGTCGATCACCTCAAGGCCAGACCCACGGTTGTAGGTATGGCACCCGAAGCCTGCCGCTCGGATGACACCGACCGGGGTTTGAGCAAATTCCGACGGTCCGAGCGCATCGATCCGGCATAGCGTTATCGCATCGCCATAACCGCGGGAGCAGTTCTGGACCGGGCGCAGGATTTGCCCGCCGTGCTCGATGAAGGCGCCGGCAGGACGGCTGAGCGAGGCGTCGATCAGGATTGGGTTTGCCGCATGAGGTACCCAGGTCCCGGTCAGGCCCTCCGCGTGGTAGACGTCGAGCACGTCCCATGCCGAGGATCTCCACCGTCTCGGGCTGACAAAGAACCACGAGCGGCCGTCGCGAAACAGCGGCGTGCAGTCGTAGGCCTCGACGCGGTCGATCGGGCACGCTTCCCGGGTCCACCTGTAGGGGAATTCGATGGCCCGATAGAGGCTGACATTGCTCGCTTCCCCGGATTCCGGGATCATCCAGATCTGTCCGTCCCGCTCGAACACGAACGGATAGGAGAGATGGTGCGGCTCCTCCAGGACGATCCGCGGGGCGCTGGTCGTGCCGTCGCGGTTCACTCTTGCGACCGCGATGCATCCCCGCTTTTTCCGGTAGGAGTACTGCTCGACAAAGATGAAATCCTGCCCGTGGTGGCTGAACGGAAACGGGTCGGCAAGATAGCTGTCGGCATCCGCAGCGAGCACCTTGAAGACGGCTTTGCCCTTGTCGAGCAGGCTTGTCCCTTCGTTGCGGCGCCAGCCGACGCCCCACATCTTTCCGCCTTTTGCAATGATATTCAGGAGCCGAATGGCCTTCGATGCCACCGTGCCACTCGCCCAAATGAGGGCCGCAGCGCTGCCTGGAGGGCTGGCCATCCGTGGACGGGCGGCATCGGATGCAGCTGTCCGCTTGTCCCCGCGCACGGCCTTGAGGATCAAGAGGATAGCGCATGAGAGGGTGCCATCAAGGCTCACCGCGAACACGTCGCGGTCTGCACTGGCGGGGCGCGCCGTCCACGGGCCCCAGGGGCAAGTCGTATCGTGCAGTTCGACGAGCAGGTCCTCACCATTCGCCAGCGCTGCCAGCACTCCGAGTTCGCCGGGGACGCCGTTGAAGAGCGGTGTCAGCACGCGCCGTGCGCGCGTGACGGGTGTCTCGCCGCTGAGATTGATCACGACATCCGGCGTGGTGGTCGGGGGCGCCAGCGCTCGGAGTGCGGCCGGGATGGAATCGGTGGCGCAATCTCCGCGAACGCCGTAGACGAGCCGTTCCAGCTCGAGCAGCCAGCGGCAAATTTGCGGCATCGGGTGGCGATCGGAGCCGAAAGTGCACGAGACCTCGTTGCACGGATTCTTGGCAAGCGCCTCCGCGAGCCACAGATGCCAGCGCAGCAGCCGCGACGGATCAAGATGCAGGCAAACGCGCATTCACTCCCCGAGCCCGTTCGGTTTCTTCGCCCGCCGTAACCGCGTGCCTTGCCGACGAGGAAAGGCAGCACCTTTTTCGGTCTGACGGCACACGGTCACGCCAGGGCGATCGGCTGCAAAACTATGACCCAAACAGCGCTGGGATGTGTGATGTCAGACGGGGTAATCCCTCGGGGAAGTTGCGCTCGGCCGGTCGGGAAGGTCATTTGGATGCATGAATGTCGGCTGGCAACGGGCCAAGAATGGATTGATTGCAGCGTACCGCTGCTCGCCGAGTGCCGAACTCTGCGAACCGTGGGACGATCTCGTTGCGCGCGTCGACGGCAATGCGTTCATGCATCCCGCGGCGCTGCTTGCCACTGCCGAGACCGGCTTTGCCGAGATCCACGTCCTGATCGCGTGGGACGAGGGGGTGGAGCCTCGCTGTCCGGTTGGCTTCTGGGCCTTGTGCGAAAGGCGCAATTTGCCGTCCACGCCCGCTTTTTTGGAAGCGATCCCGATTTACGCGTCCACCTCGAATGCCGTGATCGACCGTGCTCGCGCTGACGAGGTGATGGCAGCGTTTTTTGACGTGATCAGGCACGACCTCAGCCTGCCCAAGATCATCCGATTGCGGTCATTCGAAGCTGACCCCGTTGTCTATCCGGCAATGCTCCGGCAGCTCGAGGGCGTGGGCCGGCACCGCGAGCTTGTGCGCGTCGAACGTCCGTTTGCCGATCGGTGCTCAGGGACCAAGAAATCGGGATCGACCCGCAAGAAGCTGCGCCAGGACTGGAATCGGCTCTCTGCGACAGGAAAGGTGGAGATTGTGAACGGCCGGTCACCGGCCGAAACGGAAGCCGCGTTCGAGGTCTTTCTCGCGCTCGAGGCGGCGAGCTGGAAGGGTGAGGAGGGTACAGCGCTGCTGTGCGACGCCGGCGATGCACAATTTGCCCGTCAGCTGATCCGAAACCTCGCCGCGCACAACCTGGCCTCGGTCGCCCTTCTGCGCGTCGATGACGTTGCGATCGCTGGCCAAGTCCTGATCTACAGCGGCCGCCAGGCCTATACGTGGAAGACCGCATTCGATGCGTCCTTCGCGCGCTTTTCCCCAGGGGCTCTGCTGATCAGCAGGATCACGGAGGAGCTGCTTGAATCCGATCAGATCGCCGCGATCGACTCATGTTCGTTGGCGGATGGAATCATGTCGCAGCTGTGGACCGGCCGACGCACCATGGTCGATGCCCTGATCGATGTGCATATGCGCAGCTCGCAGGCGTTCGCGATGGAAGTGGCGCAGCACGAGGGCCGTCTGCAATTTGGCGGCGAGCGTAGCCGAATGTGGCACACGATCCAGCATTCCGGGTAAGGCGCGCAGAGCGCGTCACAGTTTCCGAACCTGGTCACATGCTGGCCGCATCACTGTCATGTGCTTGCCTTGTGACAAGGCGACCCCGCGGGCGCTGCGCCGATCCTTCAGGCACAAACTGATTTCCGTCTTAAGGTCATGCCGATCCGCAAACGGCGGCGATTTGCCGCGCCGATGGAGACGCGCAGCCTGCGCTGGATACTCCAGCCAATGCCTTCCTCGCCAGCCGGCTAATCACCTTCACTTGATCGGAAGCCGGCCCTTCGGAGCGCGGCGCCGAAGGGAGTAACCCTTCGGGGAAGTTGCGCTCGGCCGCGTGCGATAGTCACGTGGAGGCATGATTGTTGGCTGGAAATGGGCGGGAGACAGGCTACGCAACACCGGACTGCGCGTACTGGTGTGTGCGCTGCTATGTGCCCCAACCATCGCCAGCGCAGCGGATGGTCAAGCGGCAGACGGTCCGCCGGCAGCACCCTTCGTCAAAGCTCAGGGAACGCGCTTTACGCTTGACGGCAGACCGTTCTTTGTGACTGGCGTGAACAACCATTATCTCACCTTCGGTTCGGAGAACGAAGTCACTCGCGTTCTCGACGACGCGGTGGCGATGGGCGCCAACGTGGTCCGCACCTTTCTTCAGCCGGTCATCGGATCGCTTGACGGCAGCATGGCGACCGTCTGGCAGTGGAAGATGCAGGCCGACGCGAGCGATCTCGGCGTCAAGGGGACGTACCTGCTCTACTGGGACGATCGCGAAGGCGGGATGGCCATCAATGATGGCGCGAACGGAATGCAGAAGATTGATTTCCTGGTCGCCGAAGCCAGCAAGCGACACCTGAGACTGATCATCGCCTTCCTCGACTTCTGGGACTATACGGGCGGCGCTCAGCAGATGCGGGCCTGGTACGGGAGCCAGGACAAGTCCGGCTTCTTCTTTCGCGACCGGCGCACCCGGCGCGATTACATGACCTGGGTTCGCCACGTCGTGGAGCGCGTCAACTCCTTCACCGGGATCGCCTACCGCGACGATCCGAACATCATGGCCTGGGAGTTGATGAACGAAGGCAATGCGAGTCCGGAGAGCCTGCGATTGGCCTGGACCAGAGAGATGTCTGCCTACGTCAAGTTCCTCGATCCCAATCATCTCGTCAGTTCAGGAAATGCCGGAAATATCAGCGCCGCCGACAAGCTGTCCGACCTGACGATTCCCACCCTCGATTACGGGACCTGGCACGGTTACCCGCTCTTTTTCAACCAGACGGTTCAGCAGTTCGGCGACACCATCACCGAGTTTTGCCAGTTGGGGGTTCGCGCCAACAAACCGGTTCTGCTCGAGGAGTTCGGCTACGCCCGCTCCAATCCGGACGCTGCCGCGGCCTACGCCATGTGGCTCGACAAGCTTGGCCGCGACCCCGATTGCGCGGGGTGGCTGGTGTGGCGGCTTGTGTCGCGTCAGGACAGCGGGCGCTTTCCCGTCGACGAGCATGATCAGTTTGATATCCGCAATGACGGAAGCGCGATCTGGAGTGCCTTCAAGGCGGCGACAGCGCGGGCGACGCGGTCCCAGGAAACGAACCGGGCCCCGGACAACGGACGGAAGCTGCCATGATTGATGCATCCGTGGTGATTTGCGCGCACACGCTCGACCGCTGGGGCGAGCTGCAACGCGCCGTCGCGTCAGTCCGCGCCCAAACCCGCGCGCCCCGGGAAATCATCGTGGTGATCGACAACAACGAAGCCCTGCGAGCGCGGGCCGCGCAGGAATTTGCCGGCGTCACCGTTCTCGCGAATGCCGGGAAACCCGGCTTGTCGGGTGGCCGCATGACAGGAACGGAGCACGCCACGGCGTTGGTTATCTGTTTCCTGGATGACGATGCCGCTGCTGACCCGTGCTGGCTTGAGGATCTGCTGGAGGCCTACCGGGATCCAGCGGTGCTGGGAGCGGGTGGACCGGTGGTGCCGATGTGGCAGGCGCCGCCGCCGTCCTGGTTTCCTGCCGAATTCGCTTGGGTCGTCGGCTGCACCTATGCCGGCATGGATGTGCAGGACGGGCGCATTCGCAACCCGATCGGCGCCAACATGTCAGTGCGCGCCGATGTGTTGCGCCGCGCCGGTGGCTTCGCCTCGGAGCTCGGTCGCCGCAAGCTTGGATTTTCCGTCAGCGGTCGCGCGAGGATCGGCGGCAAGGCCGAGAGCTGCGAAGAGACTGAACTCTGCATCCGCGCCTCTCGTCTGTTTCCCGGCGGCTACTTTGCCTATCGCCAGCGAGCGCGGGTGCACCATGTCGTGCCGGCGCAGCGGGCGACGTGGGCGTATTTCGTCAATCGCTGCTTGATCGAGGGCACCGCCAAGGCGGTCTTGAGGAATCTCGCGGGCTCCGGCGACGGACTCAAGACCGAACAGCGCTATGTTCGCGAAGTCTTGCCGCGGGCCGTGGCGAGCGAGCTCAAGGCCGCGATGCTTGGCAAATTCAGCTCCGCCCGGCGGGCGGGGGCGATTGTAGCCGGCTTTTGCCTGACCGCCTTTGCCTACACCGCGACGCGTCTCGGCGGAATGGCCGAAGATTTCTCGCAGAATCTGTCGTCGCGGGCCCAGATCTGGAGATCCTAGAGCGGCGTTGCACGGAAGGCCTGTTGGACTGACACGGTGATGATATGATCTTGTTGACGGGAGGCGCTGGCTATATCGGGTCCCATGTCTGCATCGCATTGCTGGACGCGGGCTTCGATGTCGTGGCGATCGACAATCTCTGCAACAGCAACCGGGCCTCTCTCGACCGGGTCGAAGCGATCTGCGGGCGAGCGCCTGTTTTCCGACACGTCGACATCCGGGATGAAGAGGCCGTCTTCGAGGTGCTTCGCGCATGTGGCGTGACCGCGGTCATCCACCTTGCGGGGCTGAAGGCGGTTGGCGAGTCCAGCGCTGATCCCATGACCTATTACGACAACAATGTCGTGGGGACGATGCGGCTCGTGTCGGCAATGAAACGGGCGAAGGTCAAGACGCTTGTCTTCAGCTCGTCCGCCACCGTTTACGGCATGCCAACCTATCTGCCGCTTGACGAGAGGCATCCGCTCGCGCCGACCAATCCATACGGTCGCACCAAGCTGATCGTCGAGGAAATGCTGAAGGATCTCTATCGCTCCGAGGACGATTGGCGCATCGGCATCCTGCGCTATTTCAATCCGGCCGGCGCGCACGAGAGCGGCCTTGTCGGAGAAGACCCGATCGGCGTTCCGAACAATCTGGTGCCGCTTGTGGCACAGGTGGCGATCGGAAGGCGTGCGAAGCTGAGGATCTGGGGCAACGACTACGACACTCCGGACGGCACCGGTATCCGGGATTTCATTCATGTCGTCGACCTTGCTGCCGGCCATCTCAGTGTCTTACGCCACCTCGAGCAGCCCGGCGTGTTCACAGTCAATCTGGGAACGGGAAGCGGCAGCAGCGTCCTGGAGGTCGTTCGCGCGTTCGAGACCGCGAGCGGCAGGTCAATTCCGTACGAGATCGCAGATCGCCGCACCGGCGATGTCGCGATCTGCTGCGCCGATCCGAGCTTTGCGCAACGAACGCTGGATTGGAAATCGGCGCGGTCGCTGGCGCAGATGTGCGCCGATCATTGGCACTGGCAGCTGAAGAATCCCGACGGTTACCGCCACATCTAGCACGTGAGTGTCCACACACGCCTGCGTGATCGCGGCGTCTTGGCGGATGGCACCCTTGCCACTTTGTCAACGCGGCCTCCACGTAACGGCTTTTTCGCATAGCCGCCGCAAAGAATTAAATCCTAGCAAATGTTAAGATTGAGCGTCGACGTACCGTCCGAATGGGGCGCGTGCGCGAAAAACGCCTGTGAGAAGATCATTTTGAAACGATTTTTCGCCATACTTGATCTTTAGCCAACCGACCTAGCAGTCGAAGGGGCGTACCACCGAATCGCTACTGGACTGAAATCTGCCCGCGGCGCCATGCGCTGCGAGCATGCGGTACGTCGCGCGGTTCGCGACGGTTGAATTCTCGGTTCAATCCTTGGAAGGAACATGGAATGGCCCTTGCCGCACCAGCAGGCTTTACCTCAAGCAATCTCGTCTATCAGGATAGCTTTTCCAGTTCGCTAGACAGCGACTGGCACACCTACATCACGAGCCGCGCCGCCAACGGTTGGGCGTGGAACAGCTATGGATCGGGTGGAAGCGGGCCGGGCGGCGCGTACGATGCCGATTACGACATGCCGAGCCAGGTGACCGTGAGCAACGGTCTGCTGAATCTCACAGCGGCCAAGCAGACCGTCACCGGCATGAATCAGGGCTCGGTGCAGTCATTTCCGATTACGTCGGGCGCCGTCAGCAGCTACGGCAACTTCGAGTTTAACGGCGGTTACCTTCAGATCAGCATGAAGGCGCCGAGCGGCAATGGTGCGTGGCCAGGGCTTTGGCTGATGCCCGGCGCGGGCTCGAGCAGCGGCGACAATTTCGAGATCGATATCCAGGAGGGGGGATATACCGGCTCGGGACCGGCAAACCAGGCCTTCTCCTGGCATCTTCACTCGCCGTCAGGGACGGTCGGCGGTGTTGTCGACACCGGCGTCGATCTCACGGCCGGCTTCCATACCTACGGCATCAATTGGGTGCCCGGTCAATCGATCACCTGGTACCTCGACGGAAGACAGATCGCGACGGTGACCAGCGCGCAGGTGCAGATTCCGAACCAGCCGATGCAGCTGATCATGAGCAATCA
>NZ_AUGA01000082.1:0-20966 GCF_000426785.1 Bradyrhizobium sp. th-b2 | reverse complement strand
ACAAGGGATACCGCGGCCATGACGCACAGAACCCGCGCCGCGTCTTCATCTCCGGCCAGAAGCGCGGCGTCTTCGGCACTATCAAGCGCCAGCTGCGGCGCCGCTCCGCTATCGAGCCCGTGATCGGCCATTTGAAGGCTGACGGACACCTCGGCCGCTGCTACCTCAAAGGCCGCGCCGGCGATACCGCCAACGTCATCCTCTCCGCCGTCGGTTACAACTTCCGCCGCATCCTCGCCTGGCTAAGGGCTCTTTGGTACCTCTTCCTGGCTGCCTTCTTCTCAGTCACCAGCCACCGCACACCACTCAAATCGGCTTCTTAACCGACGACGAGTATAGTTGCGTGGAACGTATCTCGACGTGCTCTTCGCGCCGTCTTTGCTGCGCTAGGCGGCCTTGGGGAAGGCTCACAGTCAGAAGAGCTCCTGCGCGGAGAAGATGGTACGCAGACTGAGCCGGCCGGCGTAGTCTTCGCCGAGCTGCTAGTGCCTGGTGCGCTCTGTGACAGCAATGCACGAGCCAATAGATCGAATTGGCGGCGTCGTAATAACTTTACGAGGCGCGGCCAAGATCCGCCCGGCCGTCGAAAGGAGGCCGGGCATTTTGCACGCAGATTATGTGGGGTATCTGGAGGCAAAGGTCTTCCGGGCGATCTGATGAGGCCCAAGAGTTCATGAGGAGCAAAGGAGCAGCCTGAGATAGGGCGTGAAGGAGCTACGGAGCGATTGCTGCCCCCCAATAGACAAGGAGGATAGAAGCTGTGACGGGCGGCGCGGTGAACAGGAGCTCGTCCCACAGAGCTTTTCGCCCGACGAAATGAACAAGACTCAAGCAATTGGTTCGAAAATGCGTTCCGGAGAGCTCTTGGGCTGAGCAGAGCTCTTTCGTTGTTGAAAATAGTATGCTTGCTGCAACGAGACCGAGCTAAGCAAGCGCGCGAACCTGTCGAATCCTGTCCGGGAGGAGGATCACCCTGAGCACCAGCCTACGGAGATTGAACGGAGCCGGGAGTGCCGAGTACCGCGAGCCTCGCGGCGGCAACGTTGGTCCTGATCAACGCGGCTAGCGGGCGGAGCACGTCACAAGGATCAATAAGCCAAAGTAAGAAATGGACCGCTGGTGATGCCGGCCGATTTCGGGGAGTTCATTCCAGTAGATCGTACGAGCTCGAGATAGGATTTCAACATGCAGGTCTTGAACCCTGCTTGAGCGAACTCGCGGGTGACGAGCCTAAAAAAGCGGACCAACCAATTAGACTGGAGCGCGCGGACCCGGCCTCTCGGAGTTCTAATTACAGGCGCAGCGTGCTCGGCGCCAAGAAGCTGATCGATGTCGTGTCGCGTGAGAAGTGCGCAGATTGGACATGAGGTTGGCGGTCTTCTGGATTAGGTGTGCCCCCCGTCGCGATTCTCCTGCAGTGCGGCATCGAGGCACTCGATCAGCGTATGTCCGGCGAAGGGCTTGGCCAGAAAGCCAATCGCTCCCGCGTCCAGGGCTGAGGCGCGCACGCGGTCGTTCGGGAACGCAGTAATGAAAATGAACGGCACACCGTGACCTCTCGCCCGCATTTCTGCCAACAGGTCCAAGCCGCTCATAACCGGCATCTGCAGATCCGAAATTACGCAGGAGGTTTCGTTCAATCGCGGTGACCTCAAGAAGTCCTCGGCCGACGCAAACGTTTGGACGATGTAGCCACGCGATTTCAGAAGGTTCTCTGTCGCCGCGCGGACCGACGCGTCGTCGTCAACGACAGATATTAAAGGCGTGGACAAGACGTGCCCTCCGGACGCGGGAATGGCGGCTGCCGCAGCATTAGCCACCCTCGGCGAAAAGTGGGCTTGAGTGTTGAAATTGTAAAATCATACTTAGGTTTGTTCGGGCCGATTTGCGCGGATGCTCAGCGTCTCAGTCATTCTGATCAAATCCGCGAGCGACCGGGCGCGCATCTTTTTCATTACGTGTCCCCGGTAGATCTTGACCGTAATCTCGGCGAGCCTCAGCTCGGCGGCTATCTGCTTGTTCATCAGGCCGGTAGCGACCAGCTTCATCACCGCCTGCTCGCGCGGGCTTAAGGTGTTAAATAGAGCCTGCAGTTCCGCGACGGTCTGCTCAGCCTTCCGTCTTTTGCGATCACGTTCGGTCGCGGCGACCACGGCGTCAAGCAGCTCCTGATCGCGAAACGGTTTGGTGAGAAAATCGACGGCTCCGCCTTTCATGGCCCTGACGCTCATGGGAATGTCGCCATGGCCGGTGATGAAGATGATCGGAATATGAATGTTCAACCGCGCCAGGTCAGCCTGGAACTCAAGTCCACTCAGACCTGGCAGCCGGATATCAAGAACCAGGCAGCTAACAACATCGGGAAGCCCGCTCTGTAGCATTTCGCGGGCCGATCCGAATGCAACGACGTCCAGGCCGACCGATTGAAAAAGGTTCGTTAGCGACCGACGCATCGAGGTGTCATCTTCGACAACGAAGACTGTCGCATTTGCCGACGCTTCAGCTTTGCTGCCTTCGCGCGGGGGGGAAGGGCGTTCGCTCACGGCACGAGCTCCTTGTGCAACGGTAGGTCAAACCGAAAGCTCGCTCCCGGCCCCTGCTTGCGAACGACTGAAAGGCGCCCTGCATGAGCTTCCACAATCGAGCGGCAGATCGAAAGGCCCATGCCAAGGCCACTCGACTTTGTCGTGAAGAAGGGGTCTAATACTCGGTCGGTATCATCTTCAGCGATCCCGACGCCGCAATCCGTCACGGTAAGCTGCACGTATCCCGTATCGTCCTCCGACGACTGAATCACCAGTTCGCGCGTCCGGTCCGTAACTGCGTCCATGGCTTCGATCCCATTCATCACCAGATTGATAATCACCTGTTGCAGCTGAATCCGATCACCGAGGATTGCGGGCAGCGCTTCCGTCAACTTGGTCTTTAGCGTCACTCGGTGGTTAACCAGCTCACGTGCCACCAGAGCAATAACATCCTTGACTACATCATTGATATCGAGCGGTACCATCTCGATCTCGCCTTTCTTCGCAAGTGCGCGAATGCGACGGATCACCTCGCTTGCCCGGATTGCGTCTTCGATTATCCACTCAACCGAACAGCGAGCGGCGGAAAGATCAGGTGTCTGGCGGCCCATCCAACCGAGGCACGCGTCGGCGTTGCTGATAATCGCGGCGAGTGGCTGGTTGATTTCGTGGGCGATGGAGGTTGTCAGCTCTCCTAGCGTCGTCACACGCGTCACATGCGCAAGCTCCGCCTGCGCCTTTCGGAGCTCTTGTTCGGTTTGATCTCCGCGAATCAAAGCGGTGATGTCGGTGCTGACGCCGCGGTAGCCGAGGAAATTGCCGTTTAAATCAAAAAAAGGCTTGCCGCTCGTCCGGACGTAGATCGGAGATCCCATACGGTTGACAGTGCGGTAGACCAGATCCCGAAACGGAAGATGCGCCTCCAGCGTCGCCCGATGTTGCCGCCACTTCTCAGGTTCTTCCTCGACGTCGCACGCGATGTCCCAGCGAGGCAGGCCCATCAATCCCGTCGCCAATATTCCCGCAGCGCTGGTGTGCTCGGATAAGTGGGTGACCTGATGATCTGGTCCCGTCTCCCAGAGCCAGTCGGAAGCTGTTTCGGCGTAATCGCGAAAGCGCTGCTCGCTTTCGCGCAGCGCGGCAAGTGTGTTTTCCAAGCGTTCCCTAGCGGCGTATTGCTCGGTGACATCCATGTGTGTTCCGATGAGTTCGCGCACATTGCCATCGCTGCCGACCACCACATGCGCGACGGAGTGTATGCGTCTTATCCCGCCATCTGCTAGAAGGATTCGAAAATCATACTCGAAGCGCTCTTCCTTGCCTTCGATAGCCTGGCGCTGCACTTCCTGAAGCCGCGGCAGGTCATCTGGATGAACGCGCGACCGAATGGTCTCGATCGATACAGTCTCTTGCGGTTCAAAGCCAAATAGACGGTCGACCTCAGCGGAGCGATACACAAAGTCGAGACTGTAGAGGTCCCAGGACCAGCTGCCCGTGTGACTGAGACGCTGGGCCTCGGCCAAATAGGCTTCGCTACGGCGTAGCTGCTGTTCTACTTGCCTTGCTGCCGTGATATCCGTCGCTGCGCCGACAAACTCGATGTCACCGGTGGCAGTTCTTGTTGCTCGCGCCCGCGCGTGGATGTGCTTCACCGAGCCGTCCGGCAGCAGCAACCGGTATTCGTGCTCGAAGTCCCTTGGGTCTCGCATCGCTCGATCGATGATCTCTTGGACCGAAGCTTTATCGTCTGGATGGGTACGCTCGACAACCAGTTCCGGCGCAGGAGCCGTCTGCGGGTCCAATTGGAAAATTCGAAAGTTCTCCTTTGACCAAAAGACCTCGCCGGTAGCAACGTTCCAGCCGAAGCTGCCTGTGTGGCTCAACTCCTGCGCCTGAGCCAAATGGGCTTCGCTCCGCTGCAGGGCAAGTTCGGTTCGCTTTCGCTCCGTGACATCTTCGCACGCTATTAGGACAATGGGCTGGTCATCGGCCCAGAGCATGGCTTTAGCGTTTTCACGTACCCACAGTACCGAGCCGTCTTTCCTGATTTTCTGGACATCCCAGGTGTGCGATTGGCCGATATCTTCAAGGCAGGTGCGAACGCATTTGTGAACGAACGCGCGATCTTCCTCGAGAAAGATTCCCAGCACGGATTGGCCGATCAGTTCGTCGCGGGCATAGCCGAGTTGTGTCGCGCCGAAGGTATTGACGTTGAGGACCGTACCGGCTTCATCGAGCATGAAGTACATGGCCGGGTTGTGCTCAAAGATCGCGCGCCACCGTTTTTCGCGATCCTTCAAATCGGCCGCGCCGCGCCGCAGCTGGGCCGCAGCCTCATGCGTAGCCTCTCTTTCCTGGCGGACTCTTCCGATCAGGTGTGTTCCAACGATCGAGACAGTAAGAAATGCGACGACCACCGGAAGAGCTTGGGGGTCGTCAATCCGTAGACTGAACGCCGGCGGCACAAAGCAGTAGGCCAAAGCAGCGATGGCTAAGACGGAAAGCGCGTATGATGCGACAAAGCTGCCGATCAACGAAAACAGCAATATCACCAGCAGATAGACGAGCGCCATCGCGGCGAAATGCGTTTGAAGGTAAAAGGAAGCTAGCGTCACCACCGCCAGCGTTATGCTGCCGAAGGCAAACTGCGTGGCCGAACGTTTGAAATTGCTGATCTGATTATGCATTCTTCGACCGTCCGGCCGTTATGCGGCAGGAGAGCTATAACATTCTAGGCAAAAGTAAGGCAATCCTTTCTGCCCCAGAGACGCACACGAGCATTTCCGGGATCGATTGCTTACGGTTGAACTGAGCACGTACCGAAGAAAGGCGCATTACAAACGTACGTATAGTTGTCCTAAACCATTCAATATCGCGCTGACATGCGTGCAACCGAGCCCGGGCTATCTGTTTTCCTTCGCTATTGAAACGCTCGCGGGCGCGTGAGGCTGCGGCCGAGCACAGCTGCGTGGCGCCAAGGCACATCAAGGTCAGGGTCAGCGGCCACATCAATTCAGCTAAGCGCTGACGCTGAACAATGCGGCAGGCCTTGCCTATGCGGAGAGAGCAGCGAAAAGCTCTGGAGCGCCGTGACGTTACCCTCTGGGATCCATCTCAGGCTGGTGAAGGGGCCAATCTGGTCCACCGTGATCACGTCCATCGCGGTCTCTTCCGCAATGCGCACCGGAACAAGCCAGATGATCGAGTTGCGCCAGCGAGGTCGCCGTCGGACGTGGCGGGTTCATCAGTAGCCACGTACCAACCGTTTCATGGGCGGACCGGGTACCGTGGACCGTCACGCCGCACAGATTCTGTCATTAACCGTATGCTCTGGCTCGGCAAACCTTGCCCCGGCATTTGGATGGCCAGGAGCTGTACCTCAAAAGGCGCGCCTGGAGATGGCTGCCGAAAACAATGCTCTCTTTTCCCTTTTTATGTGAGGATCTTTCTCAGAGCAGTTGCCTGGACCGCAGCGCAAAGCAGGCGGTCCGAGATCGCGTGAGAAAACGCTCCGGTTTGCAGTTCAGGTCGGCTGCGCCGATCTGAACTGCGAAGAATCACAAGTTTGGGCAACACTCGCGTTCGACGCGTCTTGTAATCACGGATAAAGTCCGTGGCCTACCTCCTTGTGCTTCTAATGTCGATGCTGGTGGAATCGGCGGGCTGGTTGAGCCGGGCGTGCAGCGTCCCGTGCTTGAGTTCGCCTTCCCACCAGGAGACGAACACAGCTGCGATGCCGTTGCCGGTGATATTGGTAAGGGCTCGTACCTCGCTCATGAACTTGTCGATCGAGAACACGATTGCCATGCCCGGCACTAGCGCTGGGTTGACCACCGACAACGTAGCAGCGAGCGTGATGAAGCCCGCGCCGGTGACGCCGCTTGCCCCCTTCGAGGCCAGCATTGCCACGAGTAAGATCGTGAGCTGCTGGCCAAGAGTGAGATCGACCCCGAGCGTCTGGGCAATGAACAAGGTCGCAAGCGTCATATAGATGTTGGTGCCGTCGAGGTTGAAGGAGTAGCCGGTTGGCACCACGAGGCCGACCACGGGCTTGGAGCAGCCCAGCCGCTCGAGCTTCTCCATCAATTGCGGCAGCGCGCTTTCCGAAGACGAGGTGCCGAGCACGATTAGAAGCTCATCCTTGATATAGGCAATGAACTTGAAGATCGAAAAGCCGACAAGGCGCGCGATCAGGCCGAGAACGACCACTACAAATATCGCGGCCGTCGCATAAAATAGCGCGATCAGACCGATCAGATTACCGAGCGCCGCCGGCCCGAACTTGCCGATCGTGAAGGCCATTGCGCCGAACGCGCCGATCGGAGCCGCTTTCATGATGATAGCGATCACGCCGAACACCGCGTGCGCAACGTCGTCAATCATGCCGCGCAGCCGCGCTCCACGCTCTCCCAGCGCCATCAGCGAAAAGCCAAACAGGATCGCGAACAGGAGCACCTGCAGAACATCGCCGCGAGCCAGGGCGCCGACCACGGTATCGGGAATGATATTGAGAAAGAAATCGACGGTTTTCGAGGCTTCCGCCTGCTTGACGTAATTGGCGACTGCCGCAGCATCGGGTTTGACGGCAAGGCCACGGCCGACTTGAACCAGATTGCCCATGACAAGGCCCAACACCAAGGCAAAGCTGGAGACGATTTCGAAGTATACCAGCGCCTTGACGCCGACGCGCCCGACTTTCTTTGCGTCCTGAATATGCGCGATGCCGGATGCAACGGTGCAGAAGATGATCGGCGCGATCACCATCTTGATCAGCTTGATGAAGCCGTCACCGAGCGCCTTGACCCAGTCGTTGGTCGCGACCGATGGCCACTGCCATCCGACGATGGCGCCAATCACGATAGCGATCAACACTTGGACGTAGAGAATTTTATACCAGGTTTGCGACGCGCGCGCAGGCGCCGCAGTTGCCATGGTGGTCATGACGCTTCCTTCCCGAATTCCCTCGAATGTGAGCCGCCGCGTCGTGAGAGCCGACGGCATCATACGAGGCTGTCCTTTTAGCCGTAGCCGTGTCCGATTGAAGACGGTTCCGGGAGCCGGCGCGTCATTCCAAAGGCAGGCATTCAGTCACGTTATCTTTTTCGGCAAGCAAGATTTGCACCAGACGCTAATCTGCGGCCGATCAAACCAGGCATAAGCCGTCTATCTCTTGATGAGGTTATCTGAATGCTCGGACCTGCGTTCGCATGTTCGAATGGAAGGCGTTGCGCTGGGTGGCGTATCTCTTGCTCTGGCAGGGCACGTAGGCCGAGTCGCGTCTCAGCGTTGAAGCTTAGCGTGATCGGAATGTGTCGAGTGCCGAGTTGATGCAACAGTGCGTTGCATTGGTAAAATCGATTGTTTGGATCGCAGGTATCCACGCGATGGAAGCTTGGCGACATCTGAGCGTCAGATCGAGATTCTTTTTGGGCGCGTTATCTCTGCTTGGCGGGCCGCACGCTCAAGAAGCACCGGACATATGGCGCAGGGCCAACGTATCGACGAATTTGGCGGTCGCGTCATCTACGCACTGGATGAGCTGAAAGCGTGGGCCGATCTCGCTGTCAGGGCGTCAACGTCCGATCCCGTAAAGGCATTGTTGCTGCCGGCCAAGAATCGCCCAAGGCTGCGCCCTATGCACGCCAGGAGTCATGGTGATCGCCGCATGAGAATAGCGACGATGCAGGACTGAGATGCAGCAGGATGTGCCGTCTGGCGATGTCCCGGGAGTTTGACCAAGCTGATGCCTCTCCATCGCCGGCCGGGATATATAGGGTTGATAAAATCGAATCTTGTATACATGCTGTCATTCCGACGACGATTTTGACTGCAAAAATTTCTCATAATGAGCATATTTCCCACGAAATCTCGAATTAGTGTATACACTAAAGCCGCATGAGCGATTGCTTTCCGACCAATGCCTGTACGCGGCCGCTTGGGATGCCGAGGTCAAGCAGGCGCTGTTGCCGCGCACGATCTGCGGCAGGCACGCCGTAATGTATCGGCGGGGGCGCTGGAGGATGCCTGTTGGCATCGGTTGGTGCCGCTCTCAAAAGGGCGCCTTGAGGGCGACAGCGTTGTCTGCGGCTATCATGGGCTGAAATTCAATGCGCAGGGGCGCTGCACCTTCATGCCCTCGCAAGAGACAATCAATCCCTCCGCATACGTGCGTGCCTATCCCCTAGTCGAGCGCAATCGCTTCATCTGGCTGTGGATGGGCGATCTGGCGCTGGCTGACCCAGATTTGGTGCCGGACATGCACTGGAACGACGATCCTGCTTGGGTCGGTGATGGTGAGACCATTCACCTCAAATGCGACTATCGTTTGGTCGTCGACAATCTCATGGACCTGACGCACGAGACTTTTGTGCACGGGGCCAGTATTGGCAACGACGCCATCGCGGAAGCGCCGCTTGACGTCACGCACGGCGAGAAGACTGCCACAGTAACGCGCTGGATGAAGGGGATTACCCCCGCCGCCGTTCTGGTCGAAACAGTTGCAAAAGCCTGGTCGGGTGGACCGCTGGCAAATCATTCGTTTCGAGGCGCCGTGCACCATCAATATCGACGTCGGGGTGGCGCCCGCCGGAACAGGCGCGCCCGAAGGCGATCGCTCGGCGGGTGTCAATGGTATGGTTCTCAACACCATCACGCCCGAAACGGAGACGACCTGCCATTATTTCTGGGCATTCGTACGTAATTACCGCTTAAGCGAACAGCGTCTGACCACCGAACTCCGCCAAGGCGTTTCCGGCATCTTCCGAGAGGATGAGCTTATTCTCGAGGCGCAACAGCGCGCCATCGACGAACATGCCGATCGGGTCTTCTACAACCTCAACATCGACGCTGGCGCGATGTGGGCACGCCGCCTGATAGATCGCATGATCGACGCGGAAATCCGCCGCAGCACCGGCAAGCCGCGGAGTAGGACATGGCCGAGCGTGACAGCGATCGCTCTGTCTCACAGACGGTGCGTGCCCAGCTCAGTTTGCGCGATCTGATTCTGTCGGGTGATTTGCGGCCCGGCGAACGGATCTCCGAATTGCAGGCTGTGGGGGCGACCGGCGCCTCGCGCACTCCGGTGCGAATGGCGCTGGTTCGACTGCAGGAGGAAGGGCTTTTGGAAGCGATCTCTTCCGGCGGTTTCATGGTAAAGGCATTCTCCGAGCGTGATGTCGTGGACTCGATCGAACTGCGCGGCACGCTCCAGAGGCTGGCCGCACGCGTTGCCGCCGAGCGCGGTGTTTCGTTGCGCGATCTCGAACCCGCGTCGAGACTTTCTCCTCCTACGTCGCGCTCAACGCGCGCTTTCACGCGCTGCTGACGGAATTGTCGCGCATCCGCCCTTGATCAGGCAGGTCGATCGCGCGTCCGCATTACCGTCCGCCTCGCCTAGCGGCTTTGTGATGATACAATCGACACTGCCGGATGCGCGCCACACACTCCTAATTGCGCAGGATCAACACCGCGTCGTAATCGACGCAATCGAAAATCGAGAAGGCGCGCGGGCCGAAGCAATCATGCGGGAGCACGCGCAAGTGGCGGCGCGCAATTTGCGCTTGGTGCTCAAGAACAAGACGCATTCCGACCTGCTGCCGGGACTGGCGCTCATTAGGATGGCAGGCGATTGAAGGGAGCTGCATGCGGTTCATTGAAAGCTGGATACCCGCAACCCTCGTTGCGACATGCGATCTGACGCCTTCGATCCGCGAGCTGCTGATCAAGCCGGACAACTTTGATAGCGCGGCCTATCCGGTGGGCAGCCATATCAATGTCGCCGTCACTGTCGATGGACACGGCCGGAGACGCGGTCCTACTCCTTGGTCGGCGAAGTCGACCGGGCGGGCTATGGCATTGCGGTGCGGCGCGTGGAGGCTCGCGCGGCGGCTCGCAGTACATGTGGTCGCTCGCGCCGGGCGCGCGGCTGACCATTACATTGCCGGTCTCACTGCTGTCGATAGACTGGGCGCGCCGGCACTACTGCCTAATCGCCGGGGGCATCGGTATTACGCCACAAATAGGGGCAGCTCAGGCGATAGCCCGCCGCGATAGCCAATTCACTTTACATTATGCCGTGCCTTCTCGTGATCAAGCCGTCTATCTGGATGTCCTCGTCCCCTTGCTGAACGAGAGACTTAATATCCATGCAAGCAACGAAGGGCGTCGGCTCGATTTCGATGACTTGTTCGCCCCGCTGCCGCCTGACGCCTTGACACTCTTGTGTGGTCCGATGCGGATGCTCGATACGGCGCGCCGGGCTTGGACCGGCGCAGGGCGCGCACTATCGGACCTACGCCACGAGACCTTCGGTTCGAGTGGCTCGCTGCCGACTGAAGGTTTCCGGGTGTGCCTTGCAGATCCTGCCATCGAGCTAGTGATTCCGCGCGATCGCTCGTTGCTCGATGTACTCAATGAAGCTGGTTACGACGTGATTGCGGATTGCCGGCGCGGGGAGTGCGGCGTCTGTGCGATCGATCTCGTCAACATCGACGGTGAACTTGACCACCGCGACGTCTTCTTCAGCGAGCAGCAAAAGCGCGCGAACGCAAGATCTGTGCATGTGATTCTCGCGCTCACGGCACGATCACCCTCGATATACTACATCGCCTGGACACGATATAGGCTCGTTGCAGCGCTTGTTTCGGCAGTGGGTCCTAGTCCAGCGCTCGGAACAACTGGCGCATGACCACGCATGGGACTGTGGCGCGGTTGCCGGCCGTCATGCCTGCTAGCGTTTAAGGAACGGCTAACCAATTCTTCGAAGCAGGAGATGCACGCGAGGATTTCCGTCGAGTATCCGGAACGTTATGAGACCCCAAGGGCATCTCGCGCACGTCAACTCTGCAGTTTCATTGTGCGGCGCTGTCCGCTCGAGGACAATGATGCCAGAAAGCTGACAGAGCGTTAGGTCCACTCCACAGCAATGCCCATCTATGCGCGTTTTTCCTCACGTTGAGCACGGAGTGCATCACATTTGGCAAGCGGCACAGACATTGCTGGACGACAAGACAGGAGCTGCTGCCGTCAGACTGGGTGAAGCGGCCCTGTCACAGGAGTCTCCGATGAGGCCTGCGATTTCCGCCCTCTTGCCCTCTCTCGCAGAAATGACGCGCGTCAATATGGCACCCCTCATCAAGTTCCTCATGCCGACGGATAGGCTTGCCGGATTGTCAAAGCGGGCGAGGTGGTCCGAAGCCATGTTGAATGTCATAGCGGGCACTGAGCTATACAGCCAGGCCACGCAAGCTCCAACATTTCTGGCGTTTCGCTCGGGCGACCGCGGTCGCCCGGCTCGGCTGCTTGAGGGCGGCCTCGCGCCTCCGGAAAGCCACTTCGCCTCTCTGGCGAGTTCGGCTTCGAACGTTGTGAATCGTGCGTGCAAGCCGTCGTCGTTCTCCGTGCCGTCGATCTGCAGGCGCGTCGTCGCCGCAAAAGGGACGAGTGGGCCGGACACCGCAGATGCATTCGCAATGGGGAAGGCGGCGCGGCCGAAGCTAGTACAGTGTGCGTCGATCCCACAGATTGATCGATTGATTCAGACCGGAGATTCTGAATCGCCGCTAAAAGGGAACGATGTGAGAACGCGCCGGCGGTTAGCAAAGGACCTTGTGAACCGACCTGGCAGGATGCCTCGCTTCTGGAGGTTGGATCCGGCCAAAAGGCGCTGCATGCCAAATCCTTCAGCAAGCCGGACGTGCAGGCGATCGCTCTGCCGATATGGCAACGTGCTCTCACCGTGGAGCTGACGCACATGGATACCTTTTCGGCCGAGATCTGGCAATCCGTTGCGCTCACGATCGAGCTCGCCAGCATGACGACGATGATCCTTTTGGTTGTTGGCGCGCCACTCGCGTGGTGGCTGGCACGTTCAAAGACGGTTTTGAGCAAGGCGGTGGCGACGATCATCGCGCTGCCGCTGGTGCTGCCTCCGACGGCGCTTGGTTTCTGCGTACTCGTCCTGCTCGGCCCGAACAGACCGGGTGGCTTTCTCGCCTCTTTCTGGGGCGAGCACACGCTCGCCTTTACCTTTGCAGGAATTGTAGTCGGATCGGTCCTCTCAGCGCTCCCTTTGGTGGTGCAGCCGATCCATAATGCCTTTATTGCGATAGGCGGGGGACCGCTCGTCAATCAGCGTGCTTCTCCATTGTATGCCTTCATTACTATCGGTCTGCCGTTGGTGCGACTGGAGTTTCTCAAGGCTGCCTTGGTTGGCTTTGCTCATTCGATCGGCACCTTCGGCGTAGTGATGATGATCGGCGGCAACATTCCTGGGCGCACCAAGGTGTTGTCAGCTTATGTCATTGACTATGTGCAAGCATCGCGCTGGAGCGAGGCAAGTTGGATTGCCGGCGGTATGGTGATGTTTGCCTTTGCCGTCATTTTTATTCTAACCTTCATCGACAAACGCTGTGCCAGAAGAGGCACATGAGGGCACCAGCCCTGATTGAATCCGCTTCGGTATGACGGCCAGACATGTCCGATCGTGAGCGAGCAGCAGCATTGCAAGCCGGATCCGGTCATCCGTTATGGCCGCGGCTGCCGCTGGAATCGGCTTTAATTCGCCGCACGTCGCGCCTCTGCCCGAGGCTAGGGCTTGACGTCGGAGTTCCAAGAGCCGCCTTGCCAAACTGGAGGAGCTCTGCGCTCGCCAGATCGTTGGCAAGTGCGTGCCGGCGCGGGTTGCATCGCCTGAGGCGGCAAGCTCATCCACTAAAAGGCATACGGGCAATTCGATCCCTGCGAAAGCAACATCGATGCGCTTCGAAGCGATATTCGCAGTCGCGTCCGTCGCCAAACCGATAATGGCGATTGCCTATTACGCTGATGCGGCAAGTTGCCTACCCCTGCAGGCCGAGATTACCGCTCACTACCCGGACTTCGCAAAAACATGAAAGTAGAGGGGGGGCAGCCTGACGGTTGATCAAAAATTCGAACGCCGAGGGCGCCATAGATCAGCCTCACTTATGGCGCGCCCGGATAGCTCGGATCAAGCAGCGCGTCTTCATCCGGATTTCGTAGCTCCGCCGGTCAAGAGCGATGAACAGGCTTTCATCGAAGCCATACTAAGCTGCCGACTGCCCCATCTTCTCGACCGATGTGCTCGGGATTGTCGTCGAAAAGTCAGCGAACAGCGATTGTGACAGTATCCTGCGAACAGCCCGTGGAGGCTGATCGAAACGCAAGATGCCACGTTCCATTTGTCGGGATCGCAACGCGAGCGCCCCGCGCGTCAATTTCTAGACGCCCCTCTGACAGGAAAGCCACAGAACTCGAGCTCCTCGAAAGTCCGACGAAGTTTGACTGCGGGGGAGTTTGCGTATTTGCGACAGTCCATGACGATGTGCGGTTTGGACAAATGCTGCTAAACGGCAGGACCTCGATGGGCAACGCTTTCGAGATCTCAAGACGGCGCATCACATAATCTCCAACGACTTTGCGGGATTGGGACTCGGAGCGGCTGTGCGCGAATGAAAGGGCTCCTCGGCGCTTCCAGGCAATTCAGGTAAGTTGACCTGGACTAGCGCCGCTGGATGAGAGCTTTGAAGGTCCAGACTCCGATTATAGATCCTGTGAAAGTGCTCGCGCAGCAAGCGCCCACTGAATGAAAGATGCATCGGATCGATCCGCCCCGACGGATCATTAGCACGAATGGCGGACAACGCGTAGCTTGTGCCTCGCGAGCTCGGTTCGCTCATCCCTACCGATAATCGCGAAGCGGCGGCGCGTATCTGCCGAGTGTGCTCCCATGCGGTGGCCTGTTTCTTGCTGTCGAGGTCAGTAATTGTTACGGCCGACAAGTCACTTGGAAGGGGCCATGGGCGGGGCATCGGAAACTTTCTACAGCGTGATCAGACGTCAGGGTATCACGCGTCGTAGTTTCCACAAATTCTGCAGTTTGACAGCCGCGAGCTTCGGACTCGGTTCGCTCGCCGCAAGCGGTATTGCTTCCGCCTTAGAGACCAAGCCGCGTGTGCCGGTCATCTGGATGCACGGGCTCGAGTGCGCCTGCTGCTCGGAAAGCTGTATCCGATCGGCTCATCCGTTGATTAAAGACACGCTGCTATCGATGATTTCGCTCGACTATGACGACACGATCATGGCGGCGGCAGGACACCAGGCCGAAGCCATCCTGGAGGAAACCCGTGCCAAGTACAAGGGCAAGTATGTGCTTGCCGTGGAAGGCAATCCGCCGCTGAACGAAGGGGGCATGTTCTGCATAGACGGCGGCAAGCCGTTCGTTGAAAAGCTCAGGTCGATGACGGAAGAGTCCATGGCGATCGTCGCTTGGGGCACGTGTGCGTCCTCGGGCTGCGTGCAAGCGGCCGAGCCCAATCCGACTGGGGCGGTGCCGATCGATAAGGTGATCAGCAACAGGCCGATCATCAAGGTGCCCGGGTGCCCGCCCATCGCAGAGGTCATGACCGGCCTGGTGACCTTCATGACCGCGTTCGGAAAGCTGCCGCAGCTCGATCGCCAGGGACGCCCCAAGATGTTTTATTCCGAGCGCATTCACGACAAGTGCTATCGGCGTTCCCATTTCGACGCTGGCCAATTTGTCGAGGAGTGGGACGATGAGGGCGCACGCAAGGGCTATTGCTTATACAACATGGGCTGCAAGGGGCCGACCACTTACAATGCCTGTTCGGCCGTTCGGTGGAACGGCGGCGTGTCATTCCCGATTCAATCTGGCCACGGCTGCTTGGGCTGCTCCGAAGACGGCTTTTGGGACAAGGGTTCATTTTACGACCGACTCACGACCATCAAGCAGTTCGGCATTGAGAAGAACGCCGATCAGATTGGCATGGCCGCTGCCGGCGTTGTTGGGCTGACCGTCGCTGCGCATGCGGCGGTCACGGCTGTGAAACGGTTGACCCACAAGCCGGATCGCGCAGCTGACAAAAGTAAGCCGAGTTGAGGGGAAGGTGACGGTGGCTGTCCAGACACCAAATGGGTTCAATCTCGATCCTTCTGGCAAGCGAATTGTCATCGATCCGCTGACCCGCATCGAAGGCCACCTGCGCGTCGAGGCCAATGTTGATTCTGATAATGTGATCCGCAATGCGGTCTCGAGCGGGACGATGTGGCGTGGCATCGAAGTCATCCTGCGCGGGCGCGATCCGCGGGACGCCTGGGCCTTCACCGAGCGGATTTGCGGTGTCTGCACCGGCACCCATGCGCTCACCTCCGTGCGCGCCGTTGAAAATGCGCTAGGGATCGCCATTCCGGAGAATGCCAACTCGATACGCAATATCATGCAACTGTGTCTGCTTGTGCATGATCACCTGGTGCATTTCTACCACTTGCACGCGCTCGATTGGGTTGACGTGATGTCCGCGCTCAAGGCCAATCCCAAGTCGACGTCGGCGCTGGCGCAGTCTATCTCGCCCTGGCCGCTGTCGTCCCCTGGCTACTTTAAGGATTTTCAGATCAGGCTCACTAAGTTCTTCGGATCCGGGCAACCCGGTCCGTTCAAGAATGGCTATTGGGGGCATCCGGCCTACAAGCTTCCACCGGAAGCGAATCTGATGGCCGTGGCGCATTATCTGGAGGCGCTCGATTTCCAGAAAGAAATCGTCAAGGTCCAAGCGGTCTATGGGGGCAAGAACCCGCATCCGAACTGGCTGGTCGGCGGCGTGCCCTGCGCGATCAATATCGACGGAACTGGCGCGGTGGGTGCGATCAATATGGAGCGGCTTAGCTTAGTGTCCTCGATCATCGATCGTTCGATCGAGTTTGTCGAGCAGGTCTATCTGCCGGACATTGCAGCGATCGCCTCGTTCTACAAGGACTGGCTGCATGGCAGCGGGCTTTCGGGCAAAGGTGTGATGTCCTATGGCGACATCCCCGAAAATGCCAACGACTGTTCCGCGAAAAGTCTCAAGCTGCCGCGCGGCGTCATTCTTGATGGCGATCTCAGCGAGGTGTTGCCGATCGACCATGGTGATCCCGAGCAGATCAGGAATTCGTCGCCCATTCATGGTATAAATATCCCGGTGGGGTCTGCGGACTGCATCCTTGGGATGGCATCACCGAGCCAAGTTTTCAGCTTGGGGCAAAGGTCAAAGGCAGCAAGACAGATATCAAGGAGCTCGATGAAGGCGGCAAGTATTCCTGGATCAAAGCGCCGCGTTGGCGCGGCCACGCGGTCGAGGTCGGGCCGTTGGCGCGATACATCATCGGTTGTGCGCAAGGCAAAGCCGAGTTCAAGGAGCCGGCCGAGAAACTGCTCAAGGGGCTTGACGCTCTTGAACACCGAGGTGAGCGTTGACCGCGCCAGTCACCGATGCAGCAGTGACCGGCAGCGTCACATCCGCATTGATCGCGGCGGCGATAGCGTCGGCGATCTCGGGGATGCTGAAGCGCAACAAGAATATCACGCGACAGGACATCGAGCCCGATGATGACGAGTCGCATTCCGACTTCATGGATCGATGCATCGACGAACTCGGCGATGCCGAGGAGTGCCAGATTATCTGGGACAATCGCGCCGCCGATGGCATCCGCTACAAGACGCATGCCGCCAAGGTCAACGGTCTCGAGTTCGTGCTCTCCGATGAAACGCCGGATCGCATGGACGATGTCATCATGTCGGACGGCTGGGACCTCACGAACTTCAAGCGCAATCCGATTGCGCTGTTCGGCCATCAAAGCAGCTTCCCGATTGGCAAGTGGAAGAATGTCCGCGTCGTAGACAAGGAGCTGCGCGGTGTTCTGGAGCTGGCCCCGGAAGGCACTTCCGACCGCATCGATGAGATCAGGCGGCTGATCGATGCCGACATCCTTCGCGCTGTCAGCGTCGGCTTCAAACCGAAAGAGAGCAAGCCGCGACCGGGGGCCGACTTCGGCCTGTTCTTCACCAAAAGCGAGCTGGTCGAGACCAGCGTCGTCTCCGTGCCCGCGAATCCGAATGCGCTCGCGGTCGCCAAGTCTCTGAGAATTTCCCCCGCGACTATCGACCTCGTCTTTGCCGGGAAAAGCACCAAGGACGGGATCAAGCGGCGCGGGATCACCGGCGGGCAAGCCGACACCCCATCGTTTGGTAGAAAGGGCACGACAATGTCGTTTGCTCAAAGGATCGCTAACTCCGAGCAGCGGCTCGTCGCATTGCGCGACCAGCTTGCTGCGCACTGGGAGAAGACCGACGAAACCAATGTCAGCGACGAGCAGCTGAAGATCGCCAATGATCTGAACGAGAAGATCGAGCGCGAAGAGAAAACGCTCGAAGCCCTGCGCGGTGCCGAGAAGACTCTCGGCGAGTAGTCTGATGATGGTGGCCGCACCATCGTGGTGCAGCGTGGCAGCACAGCAGTTCGGCCCCATGCTGAGCCGCTGCGCCCGCTCTCGGTGCAGCGCAAGAAGATCGAGCCGCAGGAGCTGCTGGTCCGCTTGGGTGTGGTCCAGCTGCTGGCGCATCAGCAGCGCAAGCCGGTCGATCTCATCATGCGCGAGGTCTATGGCGAGGATGAAGCACTGCGCGCTGTCTACGATTGGGCAGTGAAGGCCGCGACAGCACCCGCAATGGCGACCGTAGTCGGCTGGGCCGCTGAGCTGGTGCAGCAGATGAACATCGGCTTCATGGAAACCTTGATGCCGAAGTCGATCTATCCGCGCCTGTCGGCTGCAGGTCTGAACCTGTCGTTTGGCACCAACGGCAAGATCGTGGTGCCGACGCGGGCACTGACGCCGACCATCGCGGGCTCCTTCGTCGGTGAAGGTCTCCCGATCCCTGTTCGTCAGGGTCTGTTCACTTCGCAGGTGCTGACGCCCAAGAAGATGGCGGTCATCACCACTTGGACGCGGGAGATCAGCGAGCACAGCGTGCCCGCAATCGAAGGCCTGCTGCGCAATGCGATTCAGGAAGATACCGCGATCTCGCTCATAGCGTCCTGATCGACAGCAACCCGGCAACGACGATCCGCCCTGCCGGTATCCTCAACGGCATCACGCCGCTGACGCCGACTGCTGGTGGTGGCTTCAATGCTCTGGTCGGTGACATCAAGCAGATCAGCGGCCAGCTGCTCACCGCGACCAAGGGCAACGTGCGCACGCCGGTCTGGCTGATGAATCCGCAGCAGGTCGACAGCGCTGGTCTCGTCGCAGCTCCCGGCGCGGGCGCTTTCCCGTTCCGCGACGAGATCAGCAACGGCAGGCTCTCGGGCTGGCCGATCATCGGCTCGGGCACGGTCCCGCTTGGCACCGTGATCGCGATGGATGCAGCCGACTACGTTTCGGTCGGCGGCGATGCACCGCGCTTCGAGCTGAGCGATCAGGCCACGCTGCACATGGAGGACACCGCACCGCTCGACATCGTGAGCGGCGCAGCGCCTGGCACGCCTGCCAACCCGGTGAAGTCGATGTTCCAGACTGACAGCATCGCGCTTCGCCTGATCCTGCCCATCAACTGGACCATTCGTCGGCCCGGTGTGGTCTCGGTCGTCAACGGCGTCACTTGGTAAGCGGGGCAAACCCCAGAAGGAGAATCGAAATGACCGACACCGAACGCGAGGCTGCAATCAAAAAGCAGCTGGCCGATCAGAAGTCCGAGCGGGAAGCCGCGCGCACCAAGATGGCCGAGGACATGGCCAACGCGAAGCCGACACCGACGCAGGATGAGAACGATCAGGCGGCGATGGGCCTTCATACTGGCGAGCATGAACCGGACGGCTCTCCCGAGCAGGGTCCGGACGGCAAGCCGATGCCGAAGGGTCAGGAGCATCGCACCCGGCAGGCCGAAGCCGCCAAACCCGCGCAGGGCCGAGGCGACTATTCGACTCGCTCGTCCAACCCGGCTCCTGCAAAGCATGAATGACTGACCTCGCCACCAAGCCTCGCGTGCGGATCAAAGCAGGCCGCAGCAACGCGCTTGTCTCATAAGAGGGCGAGACGCATGCGGAGCCTGGTATCTGCCGGTCAGCGGCGGCTGGTTGCCCGCCGATGTCGGCGATAGCATCAACTGGTGGCAGAACGGCTACAGTGTTCTCTCGGCAACAGCACAGTCGGCAATGGTCGAGGCTTGCGTCTCTGCCTATGCGCAGACCGTTGCGATGTGCCCCGGCGATCACTGGCGGCTGAACGATAAGGGCGGGAGAGATCGGGTCACAACCTCGGCCCTCTCCCGCCTGCTTCGGCATCCGAATGATTATCAATCGATCAGCGACTTCCTGCTGAACGGCACGCGCTCGCTCTATCTCGACGGCAACTGCTATGCGCTGGCGCTGCGCAATGACCGCTTTGAGATCGATGAGCTGCATCTGATGCAGCCGAAGCTCTCCTATCCCCGGCTGGCGCAGACCGGCGATATTTTCTATCAGCTCGGCGGCAACGACATCATCGCCAAGCGGCTCGGCGACGAGACCCTGATCGTGCCGCAGCGCGATGTGCTGCACATCCGGCTGCACAGCATGCGGCAGCGCTTCCCGACCCCGCTGGTCGGCGAGTCGCCGGTTGTCGCGGCCTACAGCGATGTCGGCATGGGCGCGGCCATCGCGCAGCAGCAGCTGTGCTTCTACATGAATGAGGCGCGGCCCTCGGCGGTGCTCTCGACCGATCTGGTGCTCGACAAGGATCAGGTCCAGGCGCTGCGGGATCGCTGGAACGATCAGGCCAAGGGCCAGCATCAGGGCGGCACGCCGATTCTTACCGCAGGGCTGAAGGTGCTGCCGTGGTCGCAGGGCGGCAAGGATGCCGCGACTGCCGAGATGCTGAAGCTGTCAAACGAGCATATCGCGCTCGCCTTCCGCATCCCGCCGCAGGTGCTCGGCATCGGCGGCAACAATCTGTCATCGACCGAGCTGCTGATGCAGAGCTGGATTTCGTCCGGTCTCGGCTTCGCGCTCAACCACATCGAGGAATCCATCGGGCTGCTGTTCGGCTTGAAGGGCCAGCCTGACGAATATGTCGAGTTCGATACTGCGGCGCTGCTGCGTTCGGCGCTGAAGGATCGGATCGAAGCGCTGGCGCGCGGCGTTCAGGGCGGCATCTATGCGCCCAATGAGGCCAGAGCCTTCGAAGGTCTGGATCGAGCAAAGGATGGCGACGAGCCGCGCGTGCAGCAACAGGTGGTGCCTCTCAGCCAGATCGAGGCAACCCCGCCAGCTCCCGCGAGGCCGGTCAAGGCGCGGCCATTGGGCAACTTCAGATAACCCTGCGCTCGCTCTAAAGCTTGGATCGAGGGCTTCTCGTCCACGCATAGCACAATGGCCTTCGCGGGCGGGGCGACGTAGAGGCCAACAACATCGGCGGCTTTGGCCGTAAAGTTCGGGTCGTTGCTCTTGCACCAGGACTTGCGAGCCGCAAGGTCAATCTTGTGGCTACGCAGGAACCGCCAGACATATTGGACATCAACATCGCCCAGCGCCTCGGCCAGCAGCGGGCCAGTCCAGCGCGCAAACCCCTGCGGTGGCGGCTTATGCAGCAGCTTCAGAATCCGCTTGTCGGTGG
>NZ_AUGA01000081.1:0-21146 GCF_000426785.1 Bradyrhizobium sp. th-b2 | reverse complement strand
ATATTCGAAGTCCGGATCATCGGACATCGCCTCGAAGATCCGCCACCAAACACCCTTGATGCTCCATCGACTGAAGCGCCGGAACACGCTGTTCCAGTCCCCAAACACCTCCGGAAGATCGCGCCAGGGAGACCCCGTACGCACGATCCACAGCACACCTTCCGCGAACATCCGGTTGTCGCGCCCGGTGGAGCCCTTCTGATCGGGGCGCCCTATGATCAGCGGCGCTATCCGCTCCCACGCCGCGTCGCTCAATACCAAACGGTCCATCACACCCAAGGCGGCCTCCCCAAAAGCAGCCTTGAATCTGATTTGCTCCTAAAAGGGAATCCTTAGAGTCCACACCACCTAGCGCTGATTTGATCACCATCCTGTCCAGCAGCAGCGCGTCAATTGACGTCGCGACCGCGAGCCGGGGACTGAACGCCTAGCGAGACGTTCCACATAATCGACTCTGAGTGCGCCAGCGCGCTCGAGCGAGAGGACGACCGCCGCGGCGAACGCGCCGCTCGACAGACAGCTTGACCTGCGATCGGGCAGCAGCGACAGCTTCCACTCTACGGGTGCGAGACGAAGACACCGGCGTGTTCCACCTGTAGGCACGGTGGCAGCACTACAAGCGCTCTCTCATCCAGGTTGCGCTTCACTGGATGGTGGCGAGCCAGCGCTTTTCTTCTCCTCTTCAATGAAAAGTCGCGTCGGATCCTCAGGTTGGGCTATGAATTGCCGTCTGGAGAAATAGTGCCAGTACTGCCGGATGCAAAAAGCGGCCATCTGGTCGATGAGACGGGCTATGATTTTCACAAACCCACGAGCTCTTGCGAGGTTTCATCGGTTAAGATCAATCGGCCCGGATCGTTCAGGTCGAACTCTATCACACGTGGCACAAAGAGACGCGCATAGCGCGTGAAGGCGCTCGTTGGGGGAAAGCGAATCACAGTGTCGCAGCGCGCAAGGAGATACATCTCGATAAGGGCTGAAAAGCCGCCCTCGGCTCCGAGCGCGGCGCTGTGCAGAGGCCCGGCCTGAAGCGCCTGGAAACGTTTTGGAATCGTGAAAACATCAGGAAATAAGGCCGAAACCTTCTCAAGAACGAGCGCACTGTCCGTACACAGGAACACCCTCGCAGGCTTGGCGTACGGCAACCCCCTGGCCCTTTCGATGGCACGACAGACCTGCCGCAGGGCGCGCTCCGGATCGGCCCAATAGGGAGCATGCCCCATAATATCCTCGCCGTTGCCGTGTCGAACATGAACGCCGATGATGCTGTACGGCTCAAACTGCTTGCGGTAAATGGCCTCAATCCGTGCCAGAATTTCAGATCGCGGTTTAATGTTGCGAAAGATCTCTCGTTCGGCCTCCTGATCGCAGCGCCACATCAGACAGGCGTCACACACAACCGTGTTAGCGTCACTATCTTCCTCATTTTGGAACAGTTGATCGAGCTCGTCGCGCTCGCGGAAAATTTGCTGATCCGGCCGATAGACGCAGTCGATGGATGGCCTGTTCCACCATCCCGGGAAGAATGGCCCCGGGAATGAGCGGTGGTTGACCTGGTCGTCGCAGATGATCGGTACCCCAGCAATATCGTGAACTGGTTCGAAAAAGACTGGGAAGGCATTGGTGAATGGCTGATCGAGATAACAGGATCCGCGCCAATCGATTGCCAGCGTCCGATCGGTCCGCTGTGCAAAGCGCCAAGCTGCCGCCAGCGACCACAGGCAGTCGCCGAACCCGGTCCTTCGCCTGGAAACAACGAACCGATCGCTCTTTAAACCGCTAACCATACGCATTGCCTCGCGGGCTCCTGGGTGGACATAAGACGTCATTATAGATGCATCTCGTGTGATCGCATCCGTTGTCATCGGCGGCACTCGTGATGCCGGCGAGCTGCGTCGGTAGAATTTCATGGCGGCGTGCCTCTGATGGAAGATGTTCTCTGAATGCTTTCCGATTGCACTTCCATTCAGAGACGCTGCGCCGACGTACCCGATTTCGGTCCGATACCGTTTCGCCCTATCCCGGTCCCGCCCCGCATGCATTGCCAGGGTCATTCGTGAGCTCAGCCTGAGCTTCACTTTTCCTTTTATTGCAGTCGCAGGCCGCGCGCGGCGGACGCAGCCGAACACAGCGCTGCTCCCACGCGAGCCGCAGTTCCTTCACGATATCTTCACGCTTGTCGTGATCGGCCATGGTCGTGTCTAGAAGCCAGCCAAGCGGCGCCTCGCCCTCGATTCGCATCAGCAGCTCGAATAACTCATGTGAAATGCGTATGCTGTCGCGGCCCGAAGGTCCCGTACGGATCTCGCAGACCGTTTCCTGGCGATCTGCCGCAGTGTAGGAGCGAACGCGATGAAGGGACGCATAAGGCGGCAATGAAACGCTTAGCGCACCCCAATCCTGCAGCCTTGCCGCTCGCTTCTTGACGAGGAACGGCCCCGCAACAAATCCGTCTAGGTCGGTCGTCAAAAATGTCGTGATCGCGTCTGCAACCGAATCCACGATCGGCTCGGCATTGTTGTTGAATGACGTATTCAGAAGCACTGGGATGCCAGTGCGCTTTTTAAACGCATTGATAACATCCCAATAGGCGGGGTTTGTCTTGCGCGATACTGTTTGCAGCCGAGCGGTACCATCGACGTGCGTGATTGCGCCGAGCACCTTACGCTGGGCTTCGCGCACCCGGACCACGAAATTCATGAAGGGAAAGTCCTGCTTGCCGTCAGGGAGCTCGAAGAACTCGTTCGCATTCTCCTCCAGCACCGATGGCGCAAACGGACGATAGCCCTCGCGTTTTTTGACCATTGCATTGATCCGGTCCTTGTTTTCGGCTGGCCGCGGGTCCGCAAGAATGCTCCGGTTGCCGAGCGCACGCGGCCCGAACTCAGAGCGGCCCTGAACCCAGCCGATCACGGCGCCATTTGCCATCCAGTCGGCCGCACTTGCTGCTATGTCGTCACATCGTTGAATGTCGAGATGACCGGACCATGCATTGAGCTCCTGTTCCACGGCTTGCTCGTTTCCGAGGCCGGGCCCCCAATATACGTCTGACAGCCGCTCGCGCGGGGTTGGCCTGCCCAGCTCGCTCGACATCATCAATGCGGCGCCAAGCGCGCATCCGGCGTCGTGGGCCGCGGGTTGGACGAAGATGTCGTCGAAAAGGCCGGAATAGAGTAGCTTACCGTTGACGGTGCAGTTATGAGCTACCCCTCCAGCTAGGCACAAACGCGTGATGCCTGTCGTTTCGCGATAGTGTAGCAGGACATGAAACACGATCCGCTCCAGAGCTTCCTGCAGCGATGCGCTGACATCCCGATGCTGCTGGGTAAACGGCATTCCCTTTCGTCGGACCTGGATGTTTCGGAGCAGCGCCGGACCGATGCGGTCGTGGTGGACGCGATAGTCTCCATTGTCCAACAACTCGTAGAGCTGTGCGAACAGCTCGCGATAAGGAGCGGGGTCCCCGTAGGGAGCAAGCCCCATCACCTTGTACTCGTCGAACAACCCGTAGCCGAGGTAACGGATCGTTTCGAGATAGAACAATCCCAGAGAGTTGCTTTCTGGGAAGCGTGCAAGTTGCGTCATTCCGGTGCCCGACCCTACCGCCAATAGGCCCGAGAGAAAATCGCCACCGCCGTCAACCGAAAAAATGAGGCTTTGCTCGAATCCAGACATGGCAAACGCGCTCACCGCATGCGCTTCATGGTGATTTACGAATGAAATCCGCGACGCATCGACCTCGGTACCGAACTCCCGTGCCAATAGCTGTCGCAGCAACAGTTTGGCGTCCAGCGGAAGCGGCTGAGAAACAGCTAGGCGCTCGAGCATAGTGTTGCAGTACGCCTCAGTCGCGTAGAACGCGATGCGATCGATCTGGTGAAGCTCGACTCCCGCAGCCGAAAGACAGTATCGCATCGCGTTGCTTGGGAACTTGTTGGAGTGCTTAACTCGATTGAGGCGCTCCTCTTCGACGGCAGCGATCACGCGGCCATCCTGTACAAGAACCGCAGCGCCATCGTGCAAGAATGTATTCGGCAGCTCGGGCGAGCTTTCATGAATTCTGTCCAGACCGCCACATATTCCCAGACACAACATCTCGTTCTCCATTTGATCATGACGGGACGACCAATGGCCGTTCCAGCTGCTTCGTATTATCGCGCTCCGTCGGCCGCGCGGGGCCGTAGCACAACCCAAGGCTCTCCCAACGCCGCCCGGACACGGCGCTCAGCCCGTTGAAGTGCCGGAGCCCCGCATCGATCAACCGAACAGGCTGGTGTCGACCTGGCTTGATCGCGTCCTCTTACAGGCATTGCAACTGCTGCCATGGCAGGTCGGGCCTTGTCCGACTCACCAGAGAGAGCATGGTGCGACTGCATCAGCTGGATTCTCCCGGTTATCTTAGTTCTTTCCGTCAACGCAGCAGCCGGCGCCGCAACAGTGCGGTCGATACGAAGAAGGGCAACACCGCGTATATGCAAAGCGCACCTACATGAAACAAAGCGCCGCCAGCCTCGCGCTCTAGCATCGCGGGGCGAATGAGGTCGACCGAATGCGCTAGCGGCAACAAGTCGGCGAAGTGCTGAAATGAGCTAGGCAGTTGGCTCATCGGAAACACCGCGCCACACAGAAACACCATAGGGGTAAGGACAAGCGTCTGGTAAAACACGAAGTAGTCGTAACTTGGCGCAAGAGATATGACGACCATTGCCAGGCTGGCGAAGACAAGCCCAGTAAGCGCGACGGTCGGCATCGCATAGAAAATGGAAAGCCAAGACGCATAGCCAAGCGTGGCAGCGACAAGCCCGATTGCCGTCCCGGCAAGAACGGATTTGCTGGCCGCCCAAACCAATTCGCCTAAAACGATATCGCCAAGCGTGAGCTGTGTGGACAGGATTGCTTCCCAGGTACGATTGGCATCCATGCGAGCAAAGGTTGCATACATGGTTTCAAACGTTGCGGCAGTCATGGCGCTGGTCGCAACCATGCCCGCAGCCAAAAATGCGATGTAGGAAGTTCCCTCAACGGGCCCGACGATGAGACCGAGGCCGAAGCCAAGGCCAAAAAGATGGGTTATAGGATCTGCGAGGTTGCCGAGAACCGACGCAAGCGCAACTTTCCTCCATGCCAGGCAATTTCGACGCCATACCGCGACCCAGTTGTAGGCGTTAGCGGGCAGGACCCCCGCATAACCTTCACTCATCACTCATTTCTCCATCTCGCGTCCGGTCAGGCGCATGAACACGTCCTCGAGATTTGCCGGACGCTGCAGAATGCGCAGACCCGCTCGCCCGCGCAGCTGGATGCGCACCTGCTCGGGATATTGCGCATAGCAAAACAGCGTCTCTCCGCTCACTTCGAGGTGACGTACATAGGGCTTGAGTATCTCACGCAGCTCTTGCGGATGACCGCCATAGATCTCAATCACGTTGCATCCGACCTGTTCGTCGATCAACGCTTGCGGTTTGCCTTCGGCAATCTTGCGTCCATCCTCCAGCACACACAGCCGATCGCATAGACGTTCGGCCTCTTCCATGAAGTGAGTGGTCAGTAGGATCGTCTTGCCACGGGCCAACAAAACTCGCAGACGTTCCCAGATCAGGTGGCGGGCGTGCGGATCCAGACCCGTCGTCGGCTCGTCCATTACCAGCAGATGCGGGTCATTGATCAATGCACGCGCCAGCGTCAGCCGCCGCTTCATGCCACCTGAAAGCTCGGCGACGCGCACATCCACCTTGCTTTCGAGTCGCGCAAACTCAAGCAACGACGGCAGGAGCGCCTCGATCTTTCGAGCGCTCATGCCGAAGTATCTGCCAAATACCACGAGGTTTTCTCGTACGGTAAACCCGAGTTCAAGGTTGTCGAACTGCGGCACCACGCCGATGCGCACACGTGCCACTCGAGCGCGTGCAGGCACGGGCTCATCAAGGACGGTAACCTTGCCTTCATCCGGCGCAATCATGCCGAGAAGCATACGCGCAATGGTGCTCTTGCCAGCTCCATTAGGCCCGAGCAGGCCAAAGCACTCTCCGCGTGCAACCGAGAACGACAGTTCATTGACGATGATCTTGCCGCCAAAGGACTTTTTTACGCCGGCAATGTCGATGGCTACGGTGGACATGTTCACCTTAGGTTGGCAGAAGTCGTTGAGCCGAAGATGGCGTCCCTACGGCCGTCTTGGTCCAGAGCAGGCCGTCACACCACACATGTTCAACGCGTCCCCATTGGCAAGCCGCGGCAACATCCGGGAAGACGCCACGGCCGTGAACATTGGCGCTCGTATTGCAGAGCAGCGGAATGCCGGTGAGTTTCTCAAATTCGACGAGGAGCTCGGCAATCTTGTGTGAAGAGTTGCGGGAGATTGTCTGCAGTCGCGCAGAGCCGTCCAAATGGACGACGGCGGCGACCTTGTCGCGCCACTCCGTCCTAGTCTGGTGATCGAACAGCATGTACGGATCCGGCGTACCTGGGTTGAATATCTCTGGCGCCCGATCCTCTAGGCAAATCGGCGCCACCGGTCGGAAGTATTCGCGGCGCTTGATGTCGTTGAGACGATCCTTCATTGCCGGCGAGGTCGCGGCCGCAAGAATGCTTCTGCCGCCCAACGCCCGCGGCCCAAGCTCCGCGCGCCCGGAAAGGAAGATCACCGGCTCGTTGTCGGCGAGAATGGCCGCAAGATCGCGCAGACTGCACGGCGCGGCCTGCCATTCTGGCGGAACCTCGCTGGCTTGCAGGGCAGGACCACTGTAGACTGACCATTCCAGTGGCACGAACCCATCTTGCGCCGCCAGCGCACTGCAAGCAGCACCGATTGCCGAGCCGCTGTCATTCGGAAATGGCGGCACCCAGACGTCATCGAACAGTCCCGTCGCGCGAAGCGCACTATTCCACTTGATGTTAAGACCGCAGCCGCCGGCTATACATAGATTCCGCGCTCCCGGAAGCGACGAATGCCGCAGCAACACCATTGCGATTTCCCGGATAAGGAGACGTTCCAGGAACACATGAAACGACGCAAGGACGTCCTCCGCTCGCTTGGCCATCAGGCGCAGTCTGCTCGCCTCGAAAAAGTCGTGCATAGTTGCGAGTGACGCTTCGGCATTGTTGATGTCTGCGCGATAGCGACGAGCCTGCTGCGTGTCCGCCGCGAAGCGCCTGTCGTAGAGCTCCTGAAACACTGCCACAATGCTTTCATCGGCAGAACCAAGCGCGACGTAGGCCATCAATTTGCCGGCGATGCCCAAGTCCGAATTGGTGCGATTCGGCCGACTGTAAGGCCCGAAGTGAAGGCCGGCGACAGCATAGGCGTGGCCAATCATCGGAAACAGGCATCCAACGAGCCGCCCCCCCTGTGGTTCAACATAGTAAAGACGTGGAGAGATCCAGCCGTCCCATACCAGACAGAACGCGGGCCTACCCGAGACGGCAAAGGGGCTGGTGCTATATGCTGAGGCAACGTGGCCGGTGACGTGCGGGTAACTCTTGTAGGGAAACACCTTGCCGCCAAGGATCAAGCCAAAACCGTCGACGCAATCAAGAAGGCCCTCAGCACGGCGCTCGACATATGGCGCCCCTTTCAGCGCGATCGGCACGGCCCCACTGAGGACCAGGAATTGCGACTCGCGCTCGCCATCCCCGCCGTCGATGACGAACTGATCAATATCACGCGGATCCAGGCCGTGCTCCGCCAATGCAAGTACAACTGCATCGAGATTATCGATGGATTGATAGCGAGGATTATTGCCGCGCTTCTCTTGCTCGGTGCAAAAGACAAGCCGCCCATCCTCGACGACAGCAATTGCCCCGTCATGTGTCAACTTGATGCCGCAGATGCGCATACGCCCCCCGGCCCAACGACCGCAATTTGATTGTTTCGACGAGTTATTCGACTTCCGGAACAGAACGAGCAGGCAATCTTGGTCGACCGAACCAGTCTGGCAATGCTGACGCTCGATTCGGATAAACTCTCATTCAAGAGAGCGATCGCCGTCTCAGCAGCATGCCCCCAGCGTCGACAAGCATCACGCGCGAAGACCAGCGCGCCATTTGGCGCAAGCATGCTCACCATGACCGCCTCTCCGTTCTTTGCCGTGCGCGCTCAATCCTGTGGCATGACATCCTGCACGGTAATTCGCTGGCAGTGGGGTCCCAGCATTTCCGTGAATGCGAAGGCTGCACCTGCGACTTCAAGGGCACGCGTAACTTCCCCATTGGAACGCGACATCCGAAACATTTGCGCGTAACGCTCCTGTTCCAACGGGTTACTGTCGAGCTGCCACTGATCACCAACAGCAAGACCACGCTCGAGCAGATGATCGTTCTTGTCCAGTCTCATGGGTCGATTAACCTGTTGTTATTGGCTCGATCAATCGCCACCGCACACATTGTCAGTCGCCGGCACGCCCGAGGAACCGCGCGACCTCCGCTTGCGAATTGCTTCAACAATTTCTGCAGTAGCTGCAGCGCTCGATCCAGTGTTAGTAGCCGGGATAGTGGCCTTCTTCTCCCCTGCGCTCGGCACATTGACGAGCTTACGCGACAGCCAATCGCTGTTGCTCAATGTACAAAGCGCATAAGCCTTCAACGGAAGTAGGATAAATATATTGATGGGCGTATGGAGCGAGAAGCCGATAAAGCGCAATTCGCGGGCACGAAACGCCGCGACACTGCACCGGGTTATTGTCATTGCAGCAATTGTCAATCCCGTCCACCAGGGCACCGAACCGCCGACTGCGAGCTGTGCGAGCGCAGCCAGTGATGACAAGGCGAGGAGTAAAGGGCCGAGATTTTGTCCGACAACGTCTAGCGTGAGATAGCCATCGAGTTCGGGCAGCAGGCGCAATGCAAGAAACGTGTCCCGAAAGGTACTCCGTGCCCAACGCAGTTGCTGACGCAGATACGGCCCAAGGCTGTCGGGTACGACTGTTGCCGCGATGGCATCCGGGACATACTCGGTTCGAAACCCCGCTTTGAGCATGAGGATAGTTAGGTGGCGATCCTCGCCAAAATCGCTCGGCTTTCCGCGAAAGAGTTGCGTTTCGTATTGATCAAGCAGCAAAGCGAGGGCGGAGCGACGATACATCGCGCAGGGGCCGCAGCAGCACATGACTGCACCGAAGCGAGCCTGTGCCGCGCGCTCTTCGTTGCACGCTAGCCAGTATTCCATATCGATTAGCTTGGTCAGCCAGGTTTGGCTGCGGTTGCTCGCTATCAACTGGCCCATGGCGGCGCCGACTTCCGGCTCCTGCATCTTCAATGCAAGCTTCTTGACCACGTCAGCGGCTAGTATCGTATCCGAGTCGACGTTGAGCACCAGGTTCCCGGACGAGCTACGTATAACGGCGATCTGCGCCTTGCGCTTTCCAACGTTCTTGGCCAGCAGGATGATGCTGAATCTCGGATCGTTCGCATAGAGGTCGTGTACAGGCCCCACGACATCGCGATTTGCAGATCCGTCGTCGACCACATAGACCTGCAGTCTTCCACCGTAGTCTTGACCTGCAATCGACTCGAGACATTTGGAGAGCGTATTCGGGTCCTCGTTGAAGCAAGGCACGATGACGTCCACGCTGGGCAGAGCTACCTCGGATTGGCCCATATCGGTCTGCAGCGACGAGGTATTCGCCGGCTGAGCATAGAGCGCTTGCGCGCTCTTGTAGACAGTTGAGAGCAGCGCATAAGACGAAACGGCGACAGCGCTGGTTGTAGCGAGCAGGTCCATTTTGGGGCCAGTTTTGTTTAGTGAAGTTGAGGAAGCGGACGGATTGCAAACCCGCGCTGTTGCAGTACCGGTATCAGATGTGACAGCGCCATCACCGTCTGATCACGCAGAGTGGCATCGCTGCAGAGTCTTTCCTCACCAGGAGGATACCCGTCGTGCAGAAGTACAATTGCGCCTGGACGAACGGCCGCCAGCACTGAATTCACAATCCTATCGACGCCTGGGCGCGACCAATCTCTCGGATCGACCGACCAGTGCAGAGCTGTGAGGCCAGCGCTCGCTGTCGTAGCGAGCACCGCTTGGGTCCATAAGCCGTAGGGTGCTCGCATGTGCCTGGGCGAAGCCTGCGGGCAGGCCGAACGGATCGCCTTGCTCGCCGTTAGCACTTCATCGTGAACCACCGCTGGTTCACATCTGGAGAGATCCGGATGCGTCATCGTGTGGTTTGCAACCTCGTGTCCTTGCGCAATCATTCGTCGAATGAGTTCAGGGTGATCGGTCACGTACGTGCCGATAACGAAGAACGTCGCCGGCACCCGATGTTGCGTCAGCACATCGAGCACGTCGGGCGTGCAAAATGGATTTGGCCCATCATCAAAGGTCAAATAGACACAGCGACTTGCGCTGACGTCGGCGTAGTCGCGACGCACCGCAGACAGGGGGACGAGCTCTTTCACAACTCAGGCCCGTTCCGGTCGATGATCGTCCCGGCCGGCCACTCGCTGATCGGGCGTCCGGCCGGGAACACCACCACGAGAACGTCCTCGATCCGGACCGGCGGCAAATTGGGATACACATCTGCGTGGGTGGACCGGACGCGAATGCCGGACATGAGGGTTGCCAGCCCCTGCCTTCCAATCAGTCTGGTAAGGTGCTTCTCAAGCGCGGGCCGAACCGTACCAAAGCCGAACGGGACCCCGAGCTCCTGCAGCGCAGGATACATCACGCGCATTGAGTGGCTGATTCCAAGCCCCTCGAGATCCGGACGCACCGCATATAGTCCCAGTTCGGCCACGAGTAGATCGCGCCCGTCAATCTTGATGAAGCGGCGTAGGGCGCCGATGTGAGCAGCTACGCCGTGCGCGTCGTAACCAATTACGCGGACCTCCGGCCTTGCACCGGCCCAACTTCGGCTCCCCTCAAATGGCTGCGCATTGAACGCACCGGTCGGCCCGTAGCTTTCGCGGAAAAACTCAGCGAGCTCGGTATGGTCGCCCAGCCGCAGCTCGCTTTCCCAATGCAGGCTCCACTGCACTTGAGGGCGCGCGGAACGACTTTCCGCCGACCGAGATCCGGGAATATTCATGACGGGCTTCCCTGCACCAGTGACGTTAAGAGCGGAGGTGGTCACGTGAACAACTCGCTATCGGCTGAATCGCTGATCAATACTCGAATGCACTGACGTGGGGCGCCGGCGCCCGGCTCAGTTCGCCAGCGGCGCGGCAGAACGGCCCCCTTGGAGTGGCGCCTTGGCCAGAGAAGAGGCGATCGTGCAGTCGGCGCTGGTCATCCCAGTCAATGTCATGTCCGAGATCTGCCAGACATGCCGACGTGGCGCTTGGATTGTCCGGCACCTACCCGCATTATCAAGAGGTTCGGTCCGGTCCAGGATTGCTATCGATGCTGTGCGGTCTGATGGCGCCCCATCGATGAACGAGATCTCACCGAAAGCGATCCCGATCGGCCCCAGATCAACTTGGGTCATATGCATCTTCGACACGCTCTGAATGTGATGGACAAGCAACTATTTGGCCGGTCGCGGGTGACGTTTGGCATCCGCAATGTGCGCCTGCCTCTCGGTTCCGACACTAGGGTGAGGCGTAAGCCATCTCTAGTGTACGCGGGTAAACCGCAAATATGGAAAGGAATGGAAGACACATACGAACGTTTATCGGCAGCACGAGCGAGCGCCGTGTCAGGCCGCTCGTCGCACCGAGAAGAACAGACGTTGCTCGGATAGCGCGCCGACACCCGCCCCTAAACGGATTCGGCAGGTGCTCGCACACCCCAGCAGTCCGTTTCGGAACTCGCGTAATGGCAAGCAGCCATCGTGGTACGCCTAATCAGTTTCCAAACTGATGTTTGCTATCCAACATTCCGTTGTTTCGATAGAACTCATCCACACGATGGATAGACTCACAACATGCGATTCAAGGGACTTGATCTAAACCTTCTGGTTGCGCTCGATGCTCTGATGACCGAGCGCAACCTCACTGCGGCGGCACGGAAAATCAATCTGAGCCAGCCCGCGATGAGTGCTGCGATCGCGCGGCTGCGCATCTATTTTCGTGATGAATTGTTCACGATGAGAGGTCGCGAGCTCGTCCCAACACCCGGCGCGGAGGCGCTTGCGAGCCCTGTCCGCGAGGCCCTGCTGCATATTCAACTCTCGATCATCTCAAGGGACGCGTTTGACCCAAGTCAGTCGAACCGACGGTTCAGGATCATTCTCTCCGACTTCATGACAATCGTCTTTTTTCGGCGGATTGTGGATCGTATCGCACAGGAAGCTCCGGCAGTACGCTTCGAATTGCTACCATATTCCGATGAGCCCGATGAGCTACTCCGCCGCGGCGAGGTCGATTTTCTCATTCTGCCGGAATTGTTCATGTCGAGCGCGCATCCGAAGGCGACGTTATTTGAAGAGACTCTCGTATGCGTGGGATGCCGCTCGAACAGGCAGCTGTCAGGGCAGCTTACGTTTGATAAATACAATTCGATGGGACATGTTGCGGCCAAGTTCGGGCGGGCGCTAAGGCCCAACCTCGAGGAATGGTTTTTGCTTGAGCACGGCCTTAAGAGACGCATTGAGGTCGTTGTGCAGGGCTTCAGCCTCATTCCGCCTATACTGTTCGACACGAGCCGCATAGGGACAATGCCCTTACGGCTCGCCAGACACTTCGAAAAGCGGACGCCTCTGCGGATCGTCGAGCCACCGTTGCCGCTGCCCCAGTTCACCGAGGCCGTTCAGTGGCCAGCCTTTCACAACACGGACCCGGCAAGCATTTGGATGCGGCGGATACTGTTGGAGGAGGGATCCCACATGACATCTGCGAATCAGAAGAGCCCAGCTCGCAGGCGCTGCTAGTTTGGCCACAAGCCGCTCTCCGCACGCTGCAAATACCGTGTTCGGCCCTTTGGTCGTACTCGGCCGCTTTCTCATTTCGCCGTCTCGGGTGGCGCCCTCCTTAAGAGGCCACTCAAGCCGTCGGTCAGTCGCAAACGCCTGGCAGGCGCTGACCGTTGATGCCGCAAAATGTGATTCGGTGAGCTTGCGTGAAAGCACAGCCCCCACTATCGCGGCAACTTCTCAATAATGTTTGATTCGTCCAATCAATGTCTTGAACCCCACGCCGCGTCAGGTTGTAGGCTCGCTGCTGGGACGCGTTGCGCGGCCATCGACAGGGGCATCGGCGAACTTACGGCTCTGGCCATAGCACCAGGGCCAGCGCCAGCCGTAAATTGACCAGGTCGTGTTGCGGGGTTGCCGGAGTGTCGAAATCGATCAGCTCCGCGGCTCCCGATACACTCCAGTCGCCGGTCGTTCGCCGACCGCCCTCCGCGCCCTTCTTACGATGGCTTCCGCGAGCTTCTTTCGCAATCGCAGGATGGGAACGGATTCGTTTCAGGCGATCCGATGAGAGCGCTTCAGAGCCGCTTTCGCTACTCTAATGTACCGCAACGACACTCGCGCAGGATAAGACGATATGCGCTTCAAGGGCTTGGATCTAAATCTTCTCGTCGCGCTTGACGCTCTGATGACTGAGCGCAACCTCACTGCAGCAGCACGCAGGATCAACCTTAGTCAGCCGGCCATGAGCGCGGCCGTTGCCCGGCTGCGCTCCTATTTTCACGATGATCTGTTTACAATGAGAGGCCGCGAACTTGTCCCGACCTCACGCGCCGAAGCGCTGGCAGCTCCCGTTCGCGAGGCGCTGACGCACATTCAGCTCTCCATTATCGCTCGGAACGTGTTCGATCCAGCTCAATCAAAGCGCCGCTTCAGGATCGGCCTTTCGGATTTCATAACAGTCGTATTCTTCCGAAACGTCGTAGAGCGCGTTGCGCGAGAAGCTCCCGCCGTCAGCTTCGAACTGGCGGCGCTTGCTGATGATCACGATGAGATTCTCCGGCGCGGCGAGGCCGATTTCATCATCTTGCCGGAATTATTCATGTCGTGCGCGCATCCTAAGATGAGCCTGTTTGAGGAGAGACTCGTTTGCGTAGGCTGCGGCACGAACAGCCAGTTGCTCCGACGGCTAACATTTGATCGATATATGTCCATGGGGCACGTTGCGGTGAAACTCGGAGATGCGCGCAAGGCCCCCATCGAGGAATGCTTTTTACTCGACCTTGGCCTCAACCGACGCATCGACATTCTCGTGCAGAGCTTCAGCATGATTCCGCCCCTGCTGGCAGGCACGACTCGCATAGGGACCATGCCATCAAGGCTCGTTAAGCATTTCCAAAGAATGGTACCCCTTCGGATTGCCGAACTCCCGCAGCCATTCCCCACATTTACCGAGGCGGTCCAATGGCCTGTCCTTCACAACAGCGATCCGGAAAGCGTCTGGATGCGAGAAATACTGTTGCAGGAGGCGGCCCGCATGGCATCTACACGTGAAGAACGCTTCATCATCAACGCTTCGGACCAAGCGGACACTGGCGCAGACTTCGCGGAGTCTGGTTCGCCGTTGTCGTAAGGACGTCCGCAGTGCGTAATCTCTATCCGGACGCATGTCTCGACGCGGCCAATTCACGCTTGTTCCAATGACACCGGTTATTGGCAGATAAACTTCGGTCAGTTTCGGCCGATGGCTATCAGCCGCTGTGCCGCTCGCATTCTATTATCCGACCGGCGCGCGAACTGCGACGCACGCGGTCGATTGCGTTGTTTGCAACTTAACCCTCAAGGACGAAGCACGACGCGCCCGCCGCCGCTCCAGCTGGGGTCTTGCGCTGCACCCGGCCTCTCTCTTTGGCTCACCAGGCTCGATGCAGAACTTGGAATCAGCTTCGGACCACGCGCCGTCCACTCTCAGAATCAGTAGCTCCCAGGCGCGAGCTCGATTCGGATTAGTCGGCGTCACATCATCACCCACAGTGAGCGCTGTGCTGATCGATTGTGCAGGTGGGGTACATCCCCGCAATTTCGACGCAGCATCGCGCAGCCGTGTTGCCGTATCGCATCACCTTCAAGCGCATCGCATCTTCGTCGCTCCGCGCCGCCGGTCCGACTTCTTTTGGCCCTACCGCGGCCAAACGTCTCGACGACGTGCGCGACCCTAGCGCGATGACAAACAGGAGCTGATCGTTGGAGCAATACAGCGGTGTATTTGATCCGGAAGAACTTTCCGGCTTGGGAAGTCTTTTTGATAGTGCAATCACCGCGTTGCCGCCATCGATGCGAACTCCCGATAATCGAACGGCGATCGCAAAACTCATTTTGGAGCGGACAGCGGTGAGCGAGGCTCGACTGGCATACCTGATGAACTTACTGGTCATCATTTCCCCTCAGGGTTGATCGCCCGCCATTCTAAGGATAGTCACCATCTCTTGCGCTGGAATGGAAGACGATCCAGCTAGAGCTTTGAAATAGCTTGAATCATACGTGACGTCAGGTTGTAGGCTTTGAAATTGAACAACATGAGCAAAGCTACACCACGAAGGCGTCGATGGCGCATTGGCGAACTTGCAGAGGCGACCGGAGTGACGGTACGCACGCTGCATCACTATGAACACACGGGGCTCTTAGCTGCCTCCGAACGCACCGACGGCGGCCACAGGATGTACGACCGCGAAAGCGTTCAACGGGTTCATCAGATTCGAGCGCTGCGTGAGCTTGGTTTCTCCCTTTTCGAGATCGGTAAGGCTATGGAGCGTACGACTTCACTTACGGACCTCATGCGCAAGCATTTGGAGCGGATAGAGCTTCAAGTCGCTCGTGCAACCCTGTTGCGAGATCGCTTACGCAACATGACGACGGACAGTGAAATCCAGGTAAGTGTTGATGAGCTACCCGCCACCTTGGATGCCATGTCGCGGGTCGAGACGCGTAGTCAGCCCTCCCGATGCACTTGCAAGCTGGCTGCAGATCGCGAGGAGCGGTGGCGGCGGATCCGCGATGAGCTGCGCGAATGCATGGATATGGCTGAGCATCCCTGCGGCGAGCGGGCAAAGGCCGTCGCGATCGCAGCACGCTCGCTGATCGGCGAAATAGCCGGCGCCGATTCGCGCGTTTCGACGATCCTGAAGGTGCTTGCACGGTTAAGCGCACCTCGCACTCTGGCCGGTTGGGATCCCCACCTCATGCAGTATCTCGATCTCGCCCTTGCTGGATTGGAAGACCAGCCGTACTGATTGCGGCGCCGACGGGCGGATTGTCGGACGGCCCGGTCAACATCAAAGCGCGTTGAAGCGCCGGTTGATCTGCCGGTTCTGATTCGTGCCTGCCGTTCTGCGGCCTCACTGGGCCTGTCTGCGTAGCGCGTCTTTGGCGATCCGCCCGCCTAACGCACGGCCACTTGCTGCAACTGGCGGCATGAACCCCGAATGGAGCTTGAACCGCACGTAACGTCAAATTGTAGGCTCTAGCGAGATTGAGGTCTGGCGAACTGCCGCGCATGGATTCGCTTGCCGGAAGCAACCGCATCGAGCTGCAGCTGGCTGACCGCGGCGTTGGCCGTTCACTTCATTTGAGATTGGGAGTTCTACAATGCTAAATGGGCGCTTCGCTTCGGCTGCAAGTGCAGCGCTCGTCTTCTGCGCCCTCGCCTCGACTGCGCACGCCTCCGACGTCTGTATTGCCGTGGCTGGCCCAATGAGCGGGAACAGCGCTGCGTTTTGGCGCGCAAATGCGCGATGGTACGGCGGCCGCCGTCGAGGCATTGAACGCCTCGGGCCCAATACCAGATACCAAAGTGATGTTGAGCGTCGCAGACGACGCCAGCGATCCGAAGCAAGCGGTCGCAGTTGCCAATAGGCTCACAATGGACCGAGTCCAGTCAGTCGTCGGCCACTTTTGTTCCTTCTCGTCGATCCCAGGCTCCGAAGTCTACGCCGAAGCGGACAGGCGGTGGGGCGGGCCGGTTCCTTCAACGCCTCGCGAGTTGTCGTGGCACTTCGTTCAGGGGCGATCGATAACCTGATCGCGCCGCTCCGGTTCGATAGCAACAACGCGGCTCCCGCCCTTCTGGTCTATCGCTACGCGACGGGCGTGTTGAAGCCGTCGAGCAGAACTGACCGGCGCGAACGCATCGTTTCCCTAAACAGCGAATGACACAGATGATGAGACGTTCTCAAGACCTGGCAGCTGCAATAGTTGCGTCCGCCCTTGTACTGGCGGCTCTCGGAGCACTTCTTGCGTTTGCTGCAGCGCTCGCAGAGCTCCCCGATGTCGACAGGCTCGATGACGAGCTACGTCCGATGATAGACAAGTAGTACCGTGCCAACCCTCATTGTTTGCGAGTCTTTTAAGCAACGGCCTGGTCGCTTAATGGTTGGCCGCCCTGATCGATGGGCTTGTTGGCCAAATGAGCCCTCCATTCACCCTGCAGCATTTGATTGGCGCTGTCGGGAGGTGCTGGCCGTTATCCTTTCAACCGCCGTAGCCGCGAAAATCGATTTTCGGCAACAGTCCAGCCTATGGAGCTCCCGTGCTGACAAGTGCCCCTGCCCTGCGCCCCACGTTGCGCCAGACGCTGCGTCGTTTACGTCCTCTCGCGCTAATTCGAGCTGCGCAAGTTTTTCGTTATGCCCTTCCGCCAGACAGTTTTCTGCGCGAATTGCGGCTTCGACGTCAATGGAAACCCCTTCTCGCTGCCGAGCGCCGCAACGCACAACTCACCCAGCGCTGCGCTCAAATCGCAAGGCACACATACAGACCAAGACTTCACCATGTGGCACGCACTCATCAAGCCGAGCATGTTGACGCGCCAATCGAGTGCTTTGGCAAGATCCGGAATACCTTCAACATCGGCGACGGGATCCTGACGCATCGTTCAGCTATCGACGACAAGGGTTCGCCTAACGGGCCTCTAGGGCAGATCGATGAAGCCCATTTGGCCCCAGTCGGATCGTCTGCGGCCCCCTCCAACCCGCGCTCGGCAGATGACCAATCATTCCGCGCTTCCTCCAGCTGGAATGCAAGCTCCCCCCTAACAGGGGCTGTCAAATGAAGCGGCCACGATTCACGGAAGAGCAGATCGTCGCGATCTTGAGGGAGCATCAGGCTGGGGCGAAGGCAACTGACCTGGCTCGCAAACACGGGACCGCAGAAGCGGCCATCCATAATTGGAACGCCAGGTTTGGCGGCATGGACGTTCCTGCGGCCAAGCGATTGAAGGACTTGGAGCAGGAGAACGCGATGCTAAAGATGCTTCTGGTCAAGCACATGCTCGATGTCGCGGAGCTTCGCGAACTGCTTTCAAAGTAGCGAAGCGACCATCTCCCGGCCGCTTGGTGTCAGGCGCCTCGCGCAGCCAGAGAGGGCAAATTCAAAAGAGTCACTGTGAACAGAGGCCTCATCAGCGCCCACATCAGCCGACCTGGATCGCGAGCAATCGCCCGGAGCCGGCGGCGTGGGCTGCTGCAAACGGCGCCAATCTGGCGTGCGCAGGCCACTCCTCTGCTGTCCGAAACATGACAGATGCGTTCCGCTCTCATCTGGCGCATAAGACCGCCGCGGACGATCGGATGCCATTTCTCGGCTTGCTGCGCATGGTCGTAGTTGCACAGTCTGACAAAGATGCCCGCGCGGCCGCGGAAGCCGCTTATCAACGATGGCTAAGGAGCTTTAGATTCCTTTACGAATTGAATGCCGACACCGCCTAACTTCCCGCTGACCTTCGATGCAGCGCTTGAAGCGAACTGTGCGTTGTCGGAACGCCAGCTTCCATCCGACAGCTCCTCCTTAACCAGATCGAGGAGGCGGGCGCCAACTAATATCTACTATGCCAGCTTGCATTCGGGAACCTTCCGTTGGAGGTTTCGCTGTACACAGCAACCACAATCCAATCCGAGATCATGCCTGGCTTTGGCTGAAACGTTCGATCCGATTTTGCTACCTGCGTTCAGCGCCGCAACGCTATGTGCCATGATCGGCCGCCCTGCCGACAATGCCGATATCCGCCTGCCATCACGCTCGCTGCCTTGCCCAACATGGGGTCCTCGGACCAATAGAGCATGCTCGAGCACCTGGAGCAGCACCGGGTCAGCCCCGCGGCCCGTCTCATCGGCTCGTGGACCGCGCGAGAATCCAGCGTCATTCAGAAAGGTCAATGACTCCTCGCCCGGGCTATCCGCGAACTGGATGGATCCCATCAAAACTTTCGATTTTACCGGATTTAGCCAAATACCCCATAAGTCGATCGCGATTTCCGGAAAGCACCTTTCACGAATGTCGTGTGGCCATGGATCCCTTTTGCCTTCAGCACAGTCGCAGGTCAGTTCAAGCCACCCCGACCTGGATCCACAAAGATACTTTCGATTCGTCCAAATCGACGCACGTGCGAACCATTTTTAGTCTGTCCCCTGATCGCCGCGTGCGGCGCGTAGTCATCAACCGCGTCCTCGCTGATACCCTGGCCATCACCCCAAAGGCGTTTCAGACGATCGGCGTTCGCGCACTTCCAGTGGCCTCGGTAAATGCGTACGTCGTTTAGAATTCGGCCAGGCGAACCGTCCTCCTCGCCGGAGCTTGGACTTTTCGCCCTGACCAGGTCGGCAGCGCCGTCAATCTGGCGGCTGCAAGCGAGGCCGTGCTGGCAGGTCTGTACCTGCCCCGATTGCAAGATACGTGTCCGACGGCCCGGACGAGGACCCGATCTGCGACGACATGGACAGATCAACTTCGCCAACTTGCCGTCCACTCTGCAACGTCGTGTGACCATAAATCCTCACTGCGCTCGCTTGCTGAGCCCTGCTCGGTCGGCGCGGGCCAGATCTACGCTCTACAAACCTGCACGATGCTCATCCGGCTTTATCCGCGGTTGTCGATCAACTTTCGACGGGGGCGAGCGCTCTTTGAGTTTCCGGCAAGCATCACACCATCATCTAAGCAATTGGCGCAGCTGGGCGAGCTGCCGAGTTCCCATCTGTTCGCGGGCTCCTTTTCCCCGCCTAGCCGCACGCTCACTGTGCCGAGCATTTAACGATCTGAGCGTGGCAGCCCAGACGATTGTGGCGGAAGATCGCTCTGCAATCCCCGATGAGCCCAATTGGCTCTCGGCGGCTATGCCGGGCGGCGTCTCACAGCACATCCGCGGGCTGCTCGGCTTAAGTCGTAAGTCGCAGTCATGGCCCGCAGGCCCTGCCATTGTACGGCGTCGAGCGAGCGCGACGATCGCCTCAATGAACACGCAGCTGGGACGGAGACATTCCTTGTCGCGCCGCACCTGCCGGCTCTCGCGGACCGCGAAACGCAACACACACCATCAGGTACTTTACATTCACTTCACCACCAGGAGCACATCGTGGAACTTGCCCCCTCCAATTCCCGCGTACAGAATCTTAAGGATCGGATCGACCTGCAACTGACCATCCTCGCCACTCTCGTAGGCGAGGATGGTGACGCGCTTGACGCGATCCGACTGCTCAACGCACTCACAAATGAAATGATCACGGCAGAGCTGGAGCTCGGCCAGCTCGGCGAGACAAGAACAAGCAATCATGACGGCGGCGCTCGCACCACGCACATGTCCGGGGACCGCGGCGCTTATTACCCGGAAGACCTTCTCGTTTTGGGACGCCTGTTCGATCAAGCCGTCGATGCCTTGCCGGCCAACCTACGAACTCCGGCCAACCAGATGAAGATCGCGAAACTTATTTTCTCGCGTGCCGCGGAGTGAGATTTCGTTGACGGATTGATGTGGAGAGCGCTTTTCCTGGCCGAACAACGCCGGCTGCGATGGTACGAACAGAGTATCATAGCGAAGCGCAGCATCCAACGAGCTAACCTGGCATGCGGGCGCCGCCTCCATTACGCCGTCTGCGACTGATTCATTAGCTATCGCGGTCGGATCGGGTACGTCGTACAACACGCATTTGCACTGCAACAACCCAGTTTGATTTCGCTCCTTAGTTCAACTTTTGCTCTTGCTTCGGGACCTCATGGCTCTGCTACCGCCGTGCGGAAGCCGGATAACGAGAAAGCACAGGCCGCCCGGGTGCGAGACACTCACAATGACTGCCAACTCGGCCTAACCTTCGTTTCGTGTATAGTGGTTAGGCCGTTGTTGCGGCAATATCCCCTTATGTGCTGACAACGAACTTCACTCGAACCCTTCTGGGGACGGCGGCGCACGGTCGTGTCCCCAGTGATGGTGTAGCTCGGTAGAGCAAAGCCGCCCGGTACGCGCGCCTCAAATAGCGCCGTAGCGGGCGGGCGGCTTTGCGGTGGTCACCGGCGATTCGCCGGTAGGATCGGGTT
>NZ_AUGA01000080.1:0-21797 GCF_000426785.1 Bradyrhizobium sp. th-b2 | reverse complement strand
CGATGCTGGGCACCCTGGTTGACGCGAGAGCAATTGGAAGCGGTCGTTGCGGACACGAAGAGCAGCAACAAGCTGTGGACTCCGGACCAGTGCGCGACTGCTCATAGTACCCATTCGCGACCGTCAAGCCTTCGGCTTCCGGTTCATCGGAGCCTGCGACGACCCGAACTACAAAGTTCGGCTCGAGCTGAAGCGAGTAAAGTACGCCACCTATTCGCGTAACTACCGAAAGAGGAACGGCACGGGCGCCACGCGTGGCCGTCCGCGACTCTTGCTCTCGCCGGAGGCGAAGGCGGAGCGTGAGCGCGTGCAAGCTAAGGAGCGCGCAAAGAGGAAACGAGAGCGTGACCGGTTTGGTCGTCCTATCAGTTCAGGCCGCGGCAGGTGGCAACGTCACAGCGGAAGGAATTTCTTTTGTGGATACACCCCGGCGGTCAGTCCGACAGCTTTGAAGGCCATGCGAGCAACGATCCGAAGCTTGCACATTCCCCGGCAAACGCCGGGGACGCTGGCTGAGATTGCCCAACAGATCAATCCGCTCCTCCGGGGGTGGATAGGTTATTATGGTCGGTTCAGCCGTTCAGCGCTGTTCTCTCTGGTCGACTACGTCAATCAGAAGCTGAAGGCGTGGATCATGCGAAAGTACAAGCGCTTCCGGCTCCACAAAACCGGTGCTTCGCTGTTCTTGCGAAAGCTGGCTCGGAATAACGCGGAGCTGTTCGTACACTGGCAGTTCTTCGGAACGACCACGTTCACCTGACGGGAGCGGTGTGAACCGAGAGGTTCACGCACCGTTCTGCGAGAGGCCGGGGGTGAAAATCCCCCGGCCTACTCACCCCTGGGCCAAAACCAACATGACGCGCACCCACGGCCGTGCGCCACGTGGCGAGCGACTGGTCGCCAAGGCCCCGCACGGCCGCTGGCGGACGCTGACCTTCCTAGCCGCCCTGCGCCATGATCGCATCGACGCGCCCTGCGTGATCGATGGTCCGATCAAGGTGAGAGCTTCCTGGCTTACGTCGAGCAGATGCCGACGCTCAAGCCTGGTGACATTGTCATCATCGACAACCTCGGCAGTCACAAAGGCAAGACCGTCCGTCGCGCCATCCGCGCCGCTGGCGCAAAGCTGTTCTTCCTGCCGCCCTACAGCCCAGATCTCAATCCGATCGAGCAGGTCTTCGCCAAGCTCAAGACCTTGCTCCGAAAGGCAGCCGAGCGAACCGTCGAAGCAACCTGGATGCGCATCGGCGCTCTACTGGACTGCCTCACGCCGCAGGAATGCGCCAATTACATCGCGAACGCCGGATACGCTTCGACGTGAAGAAATCATGCTCTAACAGCCCGGCCCGGGGGGCGACGCTCAATTCCTCTCCGAAGAACACCGCGAAAACATGGCTACGACGACAGCGAGCAGCGATCCGCTCTTAGCTGGAGAGCGCAAATGATGCGGCCGAAGCTCACCTGATGATGCCGTTGCACCTCCATCAAGCTCACTCTCCATTAGATCTCGGGACCACACTTGCCGAGCCGGACGACTGTTCTTATGGGAGCAGTCCCTGCCGAAAGGCGAGGGCCACAGCATGTGGAAGGGTGAGTGCAGCAAGATTTCGCCTGGCATTGTCCAGATGAAACTTCACGCCTCGCGGCGTGACGTCAAGAAGCTCCGCAATGTCCTGCATCGTCTTGCCGTCGGAGATCCACGCGAGACACTGCCGCTCGCGCTGGGTTAGTGGGCTTCCCATCGCGCCGCCTGGTGACGTGCGTCCGATCTTGGCACTCACATGGGCATGGAAGGTGAGACCCACCGTTTGCAGCATGTCTTGCGAGGTCTCGATGAAACGATCGAGTCCAAGGCTGCGGTCGTCCGCCGCGAGCGTGAACGCCGCGAACTGGTTTTGGCTTGAGGGAATGCGAACGGTCAGGCCGGTCCTGATCTTGAAGCTGAGCGCATCGTCAAACAGACGGCGTTCTTTCGGCGACTTTGCGCTTCGCGCCTCACGTCCATCCCACAGGAACATCCGGCTAGTGTTTCGCGGTTCCTGAAGAACGGGATCGATGTTGTCGTATCCTTCGCGAAAATAGTGACTTGTCCAACTCTTCGGATAGGAAGAGATCAGCTTGGGGCCATTCGCGCGGTGGCCAAAATAGGCGAACCAGCGGAAACCCAATGCATGCGCGGTTCGTTCCGCGACACGCCGAAAATCATCTTCCGTATGGGCAGAGTGAAGACAATCGACAAATTCACTGCACGCTCGTTTGACATCTTTCATTGCGTCAACTTCAGTACTTCCTAATCCCCAAACGCGAGCACTTCGACGATTCGCGCTCTACGTGTAGGCGGTGTATTGCGAGGTTGCGGCAGCTTTGGGGCAAGAACAATTCCAAAACGCCCTGTCAGAACTGACAGCGCAACGCTGTGACCGCCCCTGCTTTCTTTCTCTCGAAGCTGTGATTCGTAAGCGGGAGGTTAAGAATGAAGGTCATTGTGCGCACCCGTGCAGCGCTCTTGCGCGATTTTGAGTTGGCAATGGGAATGCATCGTCTGCGGGGGCGCGTGTTCAAGGAGCGGCTCGACTGGGATGTCGCTGTTGCGGGCGGATTGGAGATCGATCACTACGACGCGCTCAAGCCGACTTATCTCTTGGCGCTCGAGCGGCGCGACGTTGTTGGTTGTGTGCGATTGCTGCCGACCACTGGGCGCAACATGCTGGCGGATACGTTCCCGGTGTTGCTGGATGGCCACGCGGCGCCCAGAGCAGCCAGGATCTGGGAGAGCTCGCGCTTTTGCGTTGATACCAAAAACGTCGCGGCGACAGCTGAGAACGGCTTGCGGGAAGCAACGTACCTGCTCTTTGCGGCCATGATCGAATGGGGCCAGGAGCGCGACCTTCAGGCCATCGCGACGGTCACTGATCTGCGCATGGAGCGCATCCTGCGCCGGGCCGGATGGCATCTCGATCGCCTCGGCGCACCTCGTCAGATCGGGGCGACCAAAGCCGTCGCCGGACTACTGCCGGTTACCGTAGAGGCTCTCGGAGCAATCCGAGCGGCCGGGAAGATTTCGGGGCGTGCAATTGACGCGCCGTCAAGCCTTCCGCTCGCGGCATAGCGTCGGCGTCCTCAACCCCGAAACAAAGTCATCAACAATGGATCCTGCTGCATTCTCGGCTCTGGTCGAACAGTGCGCCCCAAGGCCGGACTTCGTACGACCGCTGACAGCGATTGTGCGGCAAGCGAGCTCGCTCGAGCCGCTGCTTATCACAATTCAGGGGCGGAGACCGATTCCTATTCAGGCAAGTGACCGTGACGAAGCGATCCAGCTCGCGACTGAGGCCATTACCGCCGGCCAGTCGGTCCGGACCGGTCTTGCGCAACTTGATGCAGATGAAACCAAGCAGGCCGGGTTGACGGCGACCACGACCTTCGACGCCTGCAAGCATATCGCGGGCCTTGGCAGATTGCTTGAGGCCCGATTGCAAGCAGCAAACGTGAACGCCGCGGGCCGCGATCAGGCCATTGCCCGGGTTGTCGCGAGCTTCGCAGCCAAAGCTCCCCGAACAACGCTCGAGCCCCGTACCCTGCCGGCCGATGCCAGCATTTCCACCGGCGACATGCCGACAAGCAGCACGCCAGCTCCCTCCGTCAGGGAGCGTCCGACCTGGGACGTCTATCGCTCAGGTCTTGGCACATCAGCCTTCGTCTACGAACGATAAGGGATTCTTCTGTTTTGCCCTCAACTCAACACCGCGGTCCGGGCTGGTCCGGCTGCACTGCCAATCGGAGCCGTGTCATGACTTCTCCTCTTAAACACTCCGCTGCCCTACTTTGCATGGGAGCCGTCCTCAGCATCGCCTTGGTTGAACCCGCTCTGGCGCAGACCGCGAACATCGAGGGTGTGCTGCAGAACATCGTCAACATGCTAACCGGCAATGTCGCGCGCCTGCTGGCGACGCTGGCGGTCATCATCGTCGGCATCGCCTGGATGTTCGGCTATCTCGACCTGCGCAAGGCCGCCTACGTCGTTCTCGGCGTCGCCATCACGTTCGGCGCCTCCGAGGTGGTCTCAACCTTGACCGGAGGTCGCTGATGATCGAGTCCCCGCGTCTTACGGAGGATACTTTGTTCCTCGCCTGCACGCGTCCGGCCATGATCGCCGGCGTCACCATGGAGGCCATGGCGCTCAACGTGATGTTTTCCTGCATCCTGTTCCTGGTGGCCGGAAGCATCATCTACGGTTTGGTCGCGATTCCGATCCATGGTCTTTGCCGAATCATCTGCCGGCACGACCCCAACATGTTCCGGATTCTGCTCGCCTGGATCGAAACACGCGGACGCACGCGCAACGCGTCATTCTGGGGCGGATCGTCCTGCACACCGCTCAAGCTCGTTCGGCGATATCGCACACGAGACCTTGGTCATGCATAATGCAGCGCTCAAAACCCGGGAGATCGGGCCCGAAGTCTACCTCCCGTTCGGCCGGCATGTCACCGATACCGTGATCAGTCTCGCGACCCGGGCCCTGCTCACGGTGATCCGGCTCGACGGCACCTCGTTCGAGACCGCCGAGACGGCGGATCTGAACGATCTTCACGCCAAGTTGAACCTCACTTTGCGCAATGTTGCCGATCCGCGGCTGGCGCTCTGGACCCACCTGGTGCGGCGTCGGACGTCAGACTATCCGGACGGTGCATTCCGATCGATCTTTGCAGCTTCGCTCGACGCGCAATACCGCGACCGGCTTCGCAAGGCAGCGCTATTTCGCAATGACCTCTATCTGACGCTAGTCTGGCATCCCGGCCGCGCCCCCGCCGACGCGGCAGCTGCCTTCTTCAAACGGCTGGGTCGGAGCGCTGCGGCTTCCCTCGAGGTCGACAGCGACGCCTTGAAGCGGGTCAACGATGCCACGCGGGATATGGTCGCGGCATTGGAGCGCTACGGCGCCCATGCTCTCGGATTGGCTGAGCGCGACGGCCTCGTATTCTCAGAGCCAATGGAACTGCTCCACGCCATCGCCTCCGGCGAGTGGATGCCAATGCCGTTGCCGCAAGGGCCGATCGGCCCCGCACTCTACTCGAACCGCGTCATCTTCGGCCGTGAAGCCATCGAAATCCGCAGCGCGGGCGGTTCGCGCTTTGCTGCCATGTTTGGACTCAAGGAATATCCGGCGTCAACCAGGCCTGGCCTGTTGAACGCGCTGCTTTCGGCGCCGTTCGAACTCATCCTCACGCAATCCTTCGCGTTTTTGTCGAAAGCCGACGCCAAGACGGTGCTAACGCGCAAGCAGAACCAGCTGGTCTCGGCTCAGGACCCGGCGGCCTCACAGATCGACGAGCTCGGTGACGCGCTCGACGATCTCGAATCCAACAGGTTCGCGCTTGGGGATCATCACCTGTCGCTCCTGGTCTACGCCGAGACGCCTACGCAGCTGCAGGACCACATGAGCGTGGCGCGACGCGTCCTTGCGGAGGCGGGTGCAGTGGTCGCGCGCGAAGACCTCGGGCTCGAAGCGGCTTACTGGGCGCAGCTCCCTGGGCTGTTCAAATATCGGGCACGAACTGGGGCGATCAGCTCGCGCAATTTCGCAGCATTCTCCCCGTTCCACACCTATCCCACAGGACAGCCTGCCGGCAACCATTGGGGACCGGCGGTCGCGATGCTCAAAACCGCATCCGGCTCGCCGTTCTACTTCTCGTTTCATCACGGCGACCTCGGCAACACCTTCATCTGCGGCCCCTCGGGGTCCGGCAAGACCGTCGTGCAGAACTTCCTGCTGTCGCAGGCTGAGCGACTCGGCGCCACTTACGTCTTCTTCGACAAGGACCGCGGCGCCGAGATTTTCGTCCGTGCCGCCTGCGGCACCTATCTGACGCTCCACAATGGCATTGCGACCGGCTGCGCGCCGCTCAAGGCGCTGGAGCTGACGCCAGCCAATCTTTCTTTCCTGGGCGAACTTGTCCGGAAGCTCGTCACGCCAGACAACCGTCCGCTGACCGTGATCGAGGAGGAGCGGATCGATTCCGGATTGCGAGCCCTTGCCCAGCTTCGGCAGGAGGAACGCTCGTTCGGGGCGCTGCGGGCTTTTCTCGGCCAACAGGATCGCGAAGGGATCGGCGCACGGTTGGAGCGATGGTGCAGGGGCGCACCCTACGGCTGGGTGCTCGATGGCGAGCAGGATGCCATCGGGTTAGAGGCCCGGTTCATTGGCTTCGACATGACTGACCTGCTGGATCATCCCACCGTTCGCACGCCGCTCATGATGTATCTATTCCACCGCGTGGAGCGCCTGATCGACGGCCGGCGCCTGATCATCGATATCGACGAGTTCTGGAAGGCGCTTGGCGACGAGGCATTTCGCGATCTCGCCAACAACAAGCTGAAGACCATCCGTAAGCAGAACGGTGTCATGGTGTTCGGCACGCAGTCGCCTCGCGACGCGCTGGCGTCGCCGATCGCGCACACCATTGTCGAACAATGCCCGACGCAAATCTTCCTGCCGAACGCGCGGGGAACGCGCTCGGACTATGTCGATGGGTTTTACCTGACCGACACGGAATTCCGCCTGATCAAGGAGGAGCTCGCACCCGAAAGCCGGCGAGTCCTGGTCAAGCAAGGCCACAACTCGGTGGTGGCGGAACTTGATCTCGGCGGTTTCGACGATGCGCTCGCCGTCCTGTCAGGACGGACGGAAACGGTCGAACTGCTCGACCGCGTTCGAGCGAAGGTCGGCGACGATCCGGCGCAATGGCTGCCGGTATTTCACGCGGAGCGGAGGAACGTCCGATGATGGTTCAGCGTATCCCGGCGATTTTCACCTGCGTGTCTATCGTGGCCCTCCTGACGGCATTTCCCGCAGCAGCGGAGATTGTGTTCGATCCCAGCGTCTATGCGCGGCAATTCGAGCAGCTGACGGAGCTGAAGAAGCAGGTCGATACCCTGACGTCGCAGCTCAAGGTGGCGCAGGATCAATTGAACCAAGCCAAGCAGCTCTACGACAGTTTCAATAAGCGGACAACCGCCAACGACATCGGCGCGCTGCTAAACACGCCCCAGTTCCGGAAACTCCTGCCCCAACAGTTCTCCGACATCGAGCGTCTCGTGGCGGGGCAGGGCGGCGGCAACTTCGCCGACGCGATGAACCAGTACCTTTCGCAGAACCGCGCGTATGCCGGCAACAGCGGCAATTCGTATTACCAGAGCGAGCTCGACCGGATCGCGCGGCAGACCGGCGCCAAGCACTCCATGGGCCAGGCGGTCTACGACACCGCCTCGCAGCGTATCGATGCGCTCGAAGAATTGAGAACCCGCATCAGCACTGCGACCGACGTCAAGGAGACTCTGGATCTGTCGGCGCGGCTCCAGGCCGAACAGGCGCTGCTGCAGAACGATGTGCTCCGGATGCAGGGGCTGGCGATGAGCCAGCAGGCCCGGATGGACATGGACGGACAACGGGAGCGCGAAAAACAACAACAACTGATTGATGAAATGAAGGCGGCGCTGGAATGAAGCTGAAGGCATCCATCTTACTGATCGGATTCACCGCTGCCCTTACGGGCTGCATTGAGGCCGACAAGGGTGAGCAGACGAAAACGGTCGGCTGGTATCTCGACCATCGGGACGAGCTTGCGGCGGCTCTCAATACGTGCGGCGACAATCCCGGGGAGTTCGGAAAGACGCCGAACTGCATCAACGCCAACGAAGCCCGCAACAAGATTACCGTCCAAGAGATTGAAGACGCTCTGAAGTAAGGATCGCCGCGATGGCCATAAACGTCTTTGACAGCTTTCTGAAGGAGTTCGAACAGCCGATCACGACATTCGTGTCGACCTCGGTGTCGAATCTTGCTTCCTACATTGATGGTCCCCTCCGCACGGCCGTGATGCTCTATGTCATCCTCTACGGCTTTGCGGTGATGCGGGGCGCAATCTCCGAGCCAATCATGGAATTTGCCTGGCGGGCGATGCGGATCGTGGTCGTGGTGCTGCTAGCGACCAACTCAAGCGCGTTTCAGCAATACGTCACGGGCCTGTTTTTCGATTCGTTGCCGAAGGAGATTGGCAATGCATTGGCTGGTGCGGGACTGAATACCAATTCCGGGGTTCCGTTCGACCAGCTTCTGACCAAAGGAATTGACGTCGCTAATAGGATTTACAAACAAGCCGGTCTCACCAACATCGCGCCAGCGCTGATTGCCGCCATTCTGCTGGTCTTTGTGGCGGTTGGCTCCTTCTTGCAGTTTGCCATCCTGCTCTATGCCAAAGTTGGTCTGGGCGTCGTGATCGCGCTTGGGCCGCTCTTCATTGCACTTGGATTGTTTGAGGCTACGCGCCCGTTTACGGAGGCCTGGCTTCGGCAGGTCGCGAATTTCGTGATCCTGCTGGTGCTGGTGGTCGCTTTGGTCGGGCTGATGTTAACCACCGTCAGCGGCTTCATCGACAGATTTGCGGCAAATGCCGGCACGGCCGGCGAGATGGTGGTGGCCGCGGTCGCCATCAGCGCGGTGCTCGGTCTGTCCGGATACATCGCGCTTCAACTGCCGATCATCGCAGGCGGTCTCGCTGGGGGTGGCGCTTCGCTCGCCAGCCGGCTGGTCACTAGCCCAATGATTGCCAATGCCACGGCGGCAGCCAGTGGCGCTTATGCCGGCGCGCGCTGGTCAGCCGGCCGCGGTCTCGCCGCAGTGAGAGCCAGCCGGCAGGGCGGCAGTATGCGGCGCACCCGATCGCCGGGGACTACGGCGGCCTAAGCAATTGATCGCCGGCAACAGGCGACAGAGAAACACAGGGGCATCAGAACGATGTGGCGTCGACTATTCATCATATGCGTCATCGCAGTTCAGCTTGGCGGCTGCGCGAGCTGGTCAAAGGGGCCGCCATCATGTGATGGCCAGGCTCGCCGGCCGCTGAACCGTTCGCTGTGGGATTGGGAAACCGGCACGCCACTGGCAGCACCGGAAGCGCCCATACCGCCATCTGCGCCAGCACCGGTCGTCCGCAAAGGCGAGACCAGCCCGGCAGAGCCATCCACGCAACTCGCGGCATCAGACCACCAGGCCGCCATTGCAGCCTCTTACCGCGCTTGCGGCCAGGAGGCGTGAGATGGTCGGGCACGATGAGCTGAAAGCCTATTTCGACAATGCGCGTCGATGGGAACAGGATCTGCTGCTATCTGCGCATCGTTCGCGGCGAACGGCATGGGTGATTGCCGCGGTTGCCTGCGCATTGGCGGTCGCCTCGCTCAGTGCGGTCGCAGCGCTGGCGCCGCTGAAGACAGTCGAGCCGTTCGTGATCCGGGTCGATAATTCCACCGGCATTGTGGACACCGTCTCCGCCCTGACTTCGACGCCGGCGCGGTATGATGAAGCGGTCACCAAGTATTTTCTTGGCCGCTACGTTCGCGCGCGCGAAGGCTACAGCTATCCGGAAGCGGAAACCAACTTCCGCACCATTTCGCTACTTTCGGGGCAGGGCGAACAGGCCCGCTTCGCGGCCTGGTATCGCGGCTCCAATCCCGAAAGCCCGCAAGTCCTTCAAGGCCGTTTCGGGGTCGCCACGATCCGGATCAAGGCGATCTCGCTGCTGGCCGATAATGTCGCCTCCGTGCGCTTCATGAAAGAAAGCCGCAAGGGCGAGGAAACCCGCGTGACCCACTGGGTCTCCACCCTGACGTTCTCCTATGCCAACGCGCCAATGTCCTCCGCCGACCGTCTTATCAATCCGCTCGGCTTTCTGGTCTCGGAATATCGCGCCGATCCGGAGGTCGTGCCATGAAATCCTTCGTTCTTTTAATGACCTTCGCCCTGGGATTCGCGGGGCCGGTGCTGGCGCTACAACAGCCGTCACCGGGCCAACACGACGCCCGCGTGCGCACAGTGACCTACGACCCCGCCAACGTGGTCCGGGTCAACGGCGTGATTCGGGCATCGACCCAGGTGTTGTTCGCCGATGATGAGGAGGTCGCGCATGTCGCCATCGGCGACGCGATTGCGTGGGAGGTCGCGCCGGCAGGCTCAATCCTGTTCCTCAAACCGCGGGAAAAACATCCAGCGACCAATCTGCAGGTCGTTACCACCCGCCCTGACGGGCGCAAGCGCTCGTATCAGTTCGAGTTGTCGATCGCCGAGACGACCCTGGCGGACAGCTACTTCGTCGTCCGCTTCGTCTATCGTGGCGACGAGATGGAGCGTCGGCGCACTGAAGCGGCCGCCCGCGGCGCCGAGCGGGAAGGCGCGCTGATCGACCAGACTTTCGATCTGCATCATGCCTATGGCGCCCGTAACTGGCGTTTTTCAGCGCAGGGCTCAGTTGATCTCGAGCCCGAAGCCGTTTTCGACGACGGCAAGGAGACCACGTTCCGCTTCGCGGGCAACCGTGAAATCCCCGCGATCTACCTGATCAACTCCGACGGTTCGGAAAGCCTGGTGCCCAAGGATGTCCGCGGCGAGCTTGTGGTGGTTCATGCGACAGCCCGGGAGTTTCGGCTGCGCAAAGGCGACAACGTGCTTTGCATATTCAACGAAGCGTTCGATGCCGTGGGGATCAACCCGGGGACGAATACAACAAGCCCCTCGGTCGAGCGGCGGGCGAAGAACTCATCTCCAATCCCAAGGCCACGATAGGCGAGCGCGATATGACCGAACATCACGATGATACGATCGCCGGCGACCGTGGCATTACGCCTGTGGGAGTAGGGGACAATGCTCGCGCGACGATGCTCAAACGCGGCTTCGGCGCGCTGGCGCTCACAGCATTTGCCGCTCTGATCATCTGGGGCACCTGGAAAGGCGATAAGCCGGCGAGCGAGTCCAGCCGCAAGCTGGTGATCCGCCAGGCGGCGGCGTTCGAGCCCATCCCGGAAGCGCCGGCCGCACCAATCACCACGGCCTCAATTGGAGCCGCACCGGTCGCAGCCACACCAGCTGCGCCCGCGCCCGCCTCCGACCAGCTTCTGGAAAGCGCGCGACGCGCGCCGGTGCTGGCCTACAATCGGCCGAGTTCTGCGGGACGTGCGGCCCACGACAGCGTGAACGGAAGTGTCGTCACCGATCCCTATGGGTTTTGGCGGGGCGAGCCGCGCAACGACCTTGCCGATAAGCTGAAGCCCACGCCGATCGAGGGCGTTCGCGCTGCGCGGCTTCCCAACCGGAATCTGCTGGTCACCCAAGGTACCTCGATCCCATGCGTGCTGGAGACGGCAATGTCCTCCGACGTGGCGGGCTTCGTGTCCTGCGTCGTTATCCGAGACGTGATGTCGGATTCCGGCAACGTCGTACTGATGGAAAAGGGCACGCAGGTCGTGGGCGAATATCGCGGTAATGTGCGGCGCGGCTCAAAACGCCTGTTCGTGCTGTGGACCCGCGCCAAGACGCCAACAGGCGTGATCGCGGCCCTGGCGTCGCCCGCCACCGATGCGCTGGGTCGCGCCGGCTTCGATGGCGACATCGACACCCACTTCTTTGAACGGTTCGGCTCGGCGCTGTTGCTGTCCATCGTCAGCGATGCCTCCTCAATCGGACGTCAGCAGCTGCAGGACAGCTCGATCCAGATCAACAACACCACGGGAGCCACCAACACTGCTGCCGGCATCGCCGTCGAGCAGTCGATCAACATTCCGCCCACTCTGAACAAGAATCAGGGCGAGCTCGTCAATATCTTTGTCGCGCGCGATGTTGATTTCTCCTCGGTCTATCAATTGCGGCGGATCGAGACCCGCACGCAGATTTTGGACCGCACCATTCCCGGGGGCCTCGCGGCTCCGGCCGTGGTGACAAAATGATCCAGGTTGCATCGCTCGAACGCGATGGCGGCCGCCTGGTGCTGGCGCGCTATCTGGAGCCGTTGGCTCCATATCTGGCGGACAACTCCCTGACCGAAATCGTCGTCAACCAGCCCGGCGAGATTTTCGTGGAAGGTCCCGGCGGCTGGACCCGGCACGAAGCGCCAGCTCTGACGCATGCCTACCTCTCACACCTGGCGACCGCGGCCGCCGGCCACACCCGTCAGGACATCGGTCCAGAGCATCCAGTGGTGTCGACCACCCTGATCGGCGAGGAGCGCTGTCAAATTGTCGTCCCGCCGGCTGTGCCAGCCGGCACAGTCAGTCTCACAATCCGCAAGCCGTCGGCTTTGACGATGACACTGGACGCCTTTGAGCGGACAACACTATTCGATGAGGTCCGTGTCGCCAATGACGATCTTACGGCCGACGAGCATCGGCTTCTGGCCCTGAAAGAAGCCGGCGCCTGGCACGACTTCCTCAAGCTTGCCGTCGAAACTCGCCGCAACATCATCATTTCCGGGGCGACTGGCTCAGGAAAGACGACCTTATCCAAGGCGTTGATCGCGGCGATTCCGGATCAGGAGCGTCTCATCACCATCGAGGACACCGCCGAGCTTGTCATCCCTCATCCGAATTGCGTGCGGCTGCTGTACGCCAAGGACGGGCAGGGCGTCGCCAAAATTGGTCCGCGCGAGCTTCTGGAGTCCTGCCTGCGGATGCGGCCGGATCGCATCTTGCTGCAGGAGCTGCGCGATGGGACGGCGTTCTTCTATCTGAGGAATGTGAACTCGGGTCATCCAGGATCGATCACAACGGTTCATGCCGACAGCGCCCGGCTTGCCTTCGAGCAACTGACGCTGTTGGTCAAGGAAAGCGCGGAAGGCCGCGACCTTCATCGCGACGACATCCGCTCGCTGCTGCTGCTTCTCGTCGACGTCGTCATCCAGATGCAGAAGCGGGACGGCCGCTACCGCATTTCAGAGGTCTACTATGACCCCGTTCGCAAACGCGCCCAGATCAGTTAGGGCCGCGCAGGGCCTGGCGGTCGCGCTCGCGGGCTGCGCGGTGTTCCTACTGGTCGCCTCGAACGTTCTGCTGCTCGCGCTCAGGCTTCACGACGGAGGACTGCATTGGTCGGAGATAGCGACGGGCTGGCCACGTTACGGCGCTGACCCACGTTTCGACCGCTGGCTGACCCTTTCGACCCTCACTGGGGCGGTTGTGGTCTTTGGCTTGCTCGGCGCCATCCTCCGGCACCGTCCTCTCCCGCTTCACGGCCGCGCTCGTTTCGCGTCCGAGCGGGAAATCAAGGCGGCTGGCCTGCGATCCAAGGAAGGCGTGCTACTCGGCCGCAAGGACGGTGCACTGCTCTGCTTCGGCGGGTCGGAACACGTCTTGGTCTACGCTCCGACCAGAGCCGGGAAGGGCGTCGGCTATGTCATTCCAAACCTGCTCAATTGGCCGGATTCAGTTGTCGTGCTGGATGTGAAGAAGGAAAACTGGGATCGGTCAGCAGGATTTCGCGCAACCCATGGGCAGGAGGTCTATTTGTTCGACCCGCTCGAGGAGAATGGTCGCACCGCGCGCTACAATCCGCTTGGCTATGTGCGCGGCGATCCCGCGGACCTCTATGACGATCTGCAGCGCATCGCGGTGATGCTGTTTCCGGCCGAAAGCCGCGGCGATCCCTTCTGGTTCGAGGCGGCCCGCTCGGCCTTTGTGGCGATCGGCGGCTATGTCGCGGAGACGCCGGGATTGCCACTAACGATCGGGGAGATCCTGCACCAGCTGTCCGCTGGACCCGACCTCAAGGCGCATTTTGAGAAAATCATCGCCGTTCGCAAATCCGGCCTTTCGCCATTGTCACGATATTGCATCACGGCGTTGAACGATTTTCTCGCCGCTTCTGAAAACACCATGAACTCGGTGCGAAAGACCGTCACGGCGAGGCTCGGTCTCTGGCTCAACCCTCGGATCGATGCTGCCACCTCGACCAACGATTTCGACTTGCGGCTGCTGCGGCAGCGGCCGATGTCAATTTATCTCGGTGTGACGCCTGATAATCTCGATCGCATGGCGTCGCTTCTCAATCTGTTCTTTCAGCAGGTGGTCGATCTCAATACCCGCGAGTTGCCGGAACAAAACCCCAGACTCAATCGCAAGGTGCTGCTGTTGCTCGATGAGTTTCCGGCACTGGGCAATGTCAATGTGCTTGCCAAATCCGTGGCATTCATCGCCGGTTACGGCATCCGCCTGCTCACGGTAGTTCAGAGCCCGGCGCAGCTACGCGCGATCTACGGGATGGACGCCGCCCGCAACTTCATGACTAACCACTCTGTCGAGGTCGTCTTCGCTCCAAAGGAACAGGACGTCGCAAATGAGCTCTCGGAGCGCATCGGCTACGATACGGTCAAAGCGCGTAGTCGCAGCGGACCGAAAGGGTTGGCAACGCGGTCGACCAGCGAGACCACCTCCGAGCATCGTCGTGCCCTGATGCTGCCCCAGGAGCTGAAGCTTCTTCCAAAATCCAAGGCCTTCATCCTTGGCACGGGGGTTCCGCCGATCATCGCCGACAAAATCGTCTATTACGATGACAAGGCATTCCTTCCGCGTCTGCTGCCGGCACCCGTTCCGGAAGTGCCCAGCGGACGCTCGACCGCGCAGCTTGGCGCCGAGATAAAGGAGCTTCGCTCCGAGATCGCTGAGCTGCGCGCGGTATTTCGCTCGCGGCCGATGAGCGATGAGGAGGTGGCCGATCCCTCCACGATTCCTGCCGGGGCCAGTTTTGATTTTGGGGACGTGGAGGTTGATCTTGAAGGGCTCTCTGAGGACGACATGAAAGCCTGGACCTTGAAATACATCGACAACCAGGCCATCCCGCGGGCGCGACGCTCCGGCCGCAAGCAGAACGGGCAGCAGCATGAACGGCAAGCGTGAGGATAGCGAGGACTTCAGTCTTGTGCAGCAGGATCGCGCCGGACGCGATCCGAGGCGGGGCGAGGATCTCGAAGCCAAGTCGGTATCAGCCGACAAGTCATCGCCTCAAATGGTCGATGACAAGGCGCTGCCCGATCGTATCCGCCGCAAATACCATGTCATTGCCAATGATGCTGGAAAAGATGGACTAAACGGCGAAGCGCGCCTGTATGCCGACGAGCGCGGCGAATATCTCGCCTTCAAGGTGATGGAAGATCGTCTGATCACGCGGCTAGCCGCGGCCGACGTGATCCGCGACATGGTGAGCGTGGCGCAACATCGAGGGTGGGACGCACTCCAGGTCCGCGGCTCGGCGGAATTCCGGCGCGAGTCTTGGCTTGAGGCCGGCGCTCGCGGTATGGAGGTTCAGGGCTATCAGCCAACGGATCTCGATCGGCAGGCACTCTCCGATCGGCAGGAAGTCTGGAACCGAACACATCCTCGCATGCATGAGGTGGGGGCTCATTCGGTTTCTGACAGGAACGAGCGCTCGGAACGACTTGACTATGACACAGGTGTCTCGGGGCGCTTGATCGAGGTCGGCAGGGCACCGTATCGCAATCATAACGATGCCGAGTCATCTACCTATGTGACCATCGAGCATGATAGCGGCCGCCAGCATCAAGTGTGGGGCGTCGGTCTCGAAAAGGCGACCGCCGATAGCAACGCGAAGCCAGGCGATCGCATTCTCGTGCGCAGGGACGGCGTCGAACAGGTCACGAAAGAACTCAAGGTGATTGATGCCGTGGATGGGCAAACGCGCACCGAGCGCCAACAGGTACCGCGCAACCGTTGGCGGGTGACGGCAGAGAAGTTTCGCGTCACAGATCGGCAGGCGGCGGCAAGTGATCCGGATCTGGTCGCGGCGCAGTCCCAAATGGTGCTGATCGAAAAGGCACTGGAACGCGTCTTTCCGAATGATGAAGCCGCGCGCCATACTATTATGGAGGCGGCGAGGGGGCGGATTGCACAGCATCTCGGGCAAGGACACTCGTTCGACCGAGCCGCTGTCATCGAACGGGTTCAAGACCGTCATCGATTGGAAGGTGATAGGGAGGAAGCTAGTCAAATTCGGATTGACGAGCCCGTGAGAATTCAGCAACGAGATCGGTGATTGTGGAGCTCGGCATGCCAAGCCGGCGCTGAACGCCACGCTGGACAAGACCGGCCGGAAAGCCGGCCCGTGGCGGTCGTGCTGCGGCCCGGCAAGACGCCGGGCGGCGTCGAGGTGCGTGCCCATCTGCGCCGCCTGGTACGGCATATCCGGACGCGGTGGCACCACACGCGAATTACGTTCCGTGGCGACGGGCACTATGCCCGGCCGGAGTCAATGGGGTGGAGCGAGACCAACGGCATCGACTAGAGCATGCTGTTTTTACACGGAAACATATCCTGCGTTTTTGAGATAGTTGGCGCACTCTTCAGCGGAGAAGAGATTGAGGAGCTCGCCCACTTTTCGCCAGGTTGCCTCAATGTCACGAGGCTTGGCAGCTTGGATCAGGTGTTTGAGTTTGGCGAAGACCTGCTCGATCGGATTGAGATCGGGGCTGTAAGGCGGCAGGAAGAGCAAATGCGCGAACATACGGAATGTCCGCTCGTCGACCGCCTTCAGTTCGGCGACGAATTCGAACAGCTTTTGGCCCATCGTGTCGCGCCTCGCCCAGCCTGGCGCCGCGGTGCGGGCAAAGCCGTCGCGCAGCCGCTCGAGCTCGGCGTCCACGCTGCAGCGAGGGGATCACGTCGGCCGACGTCACCGCGCTGCCGTCATGGAATTTGAGGCCGGGACGCAGACGGAACGTGCGCTCACCGGAGCGCGCAAGGCGGTCGGATCGTTGGCTCTCATGATAGCGAACTTGATTGTAGTGTTCGACGAAGGCCGATATCTGCCGTTCGAGATTGCCAGGCAGGTAGTAGTTGTCAAGCAGAATGCGGTTCTTCAGCGTCTGATGCCAGCGCTCGATCTTTCCCTGGGTCTGGGGATGGTACGGAGCACCGCGCACATGCTGCATGCCCTTCTGGTCGAGCCACTTGGCCAGATCGTCCGCCACGTAACTCGAACCATTGTCGCTGAGAAGCCTTGGCCGGTGCGCGATGGCGATGTGGTCAAGGCCGGATGCAGCGAGTGCCTGGTCGAGGGTGGCCGTGACGTCGGAAGCGCACATGGTGGGACCAAGCCTCCAGGCCACGATGTAGCGCGAGAAGTCGTCAAGCACGGTCGAGAGATAGTACCGCCCCCATCCGGTGATCTTGATGGTAGGTGAAGTCGGTCTACCAGAGCTGGTTGACGGCCGTCGTCTTGTCCTTGAACTCGTTCGCGGCCTTGATCACCACATAAGCCGGGCTGGTGATGAGTTCATGCGCCTTCAGCAGCCGATAGACCGACGCCTCGGATACAAAGTACTTTCGTTCGTCGGTGAACCGCACGCCCAGTTCGCGTGACGACAGCTCAGGTAACTCCAGCGCCAGGTCGATGATCTGGCCCCGCACTTCGTCGGGAAATGCGATTCCAGACCCAGTCTGGTCGAGACCGGTGATCGGCCAGCGCTTCAACGCCCCCCTCGCGGTAGCGATCATACCAGCGATAGAACGTGGCGCGTGGGATAGCGCGCTTGTCCAGCGTGCGCTTGGCCGGAAGATGCGATTGCTCGACCAGCTGGATCTCGGCCTTCGGAGGCGGGATACCTCATGCCTCGTCCTCCCCATCCCCGTTCATGCTTTTTTTGAGCAGACGGTTCTCCAGGGTCAGATCGCCTACGGCCTCCTTCAGGGCGGCGGCCTCCCGGCGGAGATCCTTCACCTCGCCGGAGGTCGCAGCTCGCGCCGTGTCGCCCGCCAGGCGGCGCTTGCCGGCCTCGAGGAACTCCTTGGACCAGCCGGAATACATCGAGGCGGCAATGCCCTCGCGGCAACACAGCTCGGAGATATTTTCCTCGCCGCGCGTTGCGGACGTGGTCTGGGATCTGTCGCTGTTGCGCGAATTTGGCGAGCCGCAAGCCGTCCCTCGACGCCGCCGCTATCGATGTGACCCAGGCGATCGATCTGGACGAAATCCGCGACTTCCACATCATCCATCCGCTACTGCCCCTTCTAGACTAGCACTTGGCCTGCGTGAGCATGAGGCTGACGTGGTGGCCGCAGCAACCGGCTTTCGATCTCTCGGGTCTCACACCTCGCGAGGAAAACGTCGCTCGGCTTGTCGGACGGGGCCGTTCCAACAAGAGAATTGCTCGTGACTTGGCGCTGAGCGAATCGACCGTCAAACATCATATCCATAATATTTTTGGCAAGATGGGACTCTCGCGCCGCTCGCAGATGATGCGTGCGATCCGTGACGATCCCCAAAGTGTTGCCGGAGCGCAGCGTTTATCTGCGTGAGTATTGCGATTGTAAACGGCGCCACCGTATCTGGAGTTCGGTATCATCAACGGCCATCTACGATAAAGTCGGCGCGCAGTTTAAGCGCTCCATTTGAAGATGTACGTTGACGCCCAGCAAACGTTGCGCTGGGATATATCTATATATATCTATATATATCTATATATATATCTAGAGAGAGAGACGCGGTATTTTCGTAGTCGGCCTGCTACAAAATGTGAACGCCCGCCTGACCCTTTGCAGACGTTAAGACATGAAGGTTTGACGAGGCAACGCTGCAGCGGGTTGAAAAGGCGCTCAAACCGAAATTCAACCATCGCAGGCAGATTGGGAGTATCGTCAAACGCTTGGGCCTCGCGCCAAATGGTGATGTAGCAAAGCGCTGGATCGAACTTAGCAAGGCGGCTGGACGCGCACATGAACGCTCATTCCATGAGCGCCTGGACGCTGATGAAACGTTTCGTGCGGAATTCGGCCGAAAGGTCGATGCGGTGATTCGCGCGGTCGCGCCCCAGTTGTAGCATCACTACGTTGCGCTGACACGGCGCGCGAAAGAAATTGCCGAGATGCCTCCTGCGCAGGGCGTGAAGATCTTCCGGAATGAAATTCCGGGAGCCATCCCGCTCCAGCAGTGTTCTACAAAAACGTGCCGGAGACGTGAGCTCAGGCTGGAGGGCTCACGCCGACGGCCTGGGCCCTGGGCACGAAGGACCGGAACCATCCGGCGAGCGCAGTCTGGGGAAGTGCCGGCGAAAGCCTCTACGATTTCGCAAGAGTGCGCCTGAGGGCTGGCGAGCGTGGTGTAAAGCGCTGATGCGGCGTAGGATTCGGTTGCAAAGCCACCCCATCACCTTCAACCGCGAACGCCACGCCCGCCATGACCGATGATACGATTCTGCCATTCTCGTTTCCAACCGTTCACGCCAAGAAAGTCACAGCGGCCTTCGATGGCGGCCGCCTGACCTCGAACGGGGGCGAGATGCTTCTGGCAGCTCGCCTCCGATCGCACCAGCTGTCGTGAAATGGACCCGCGGAGCGGGACCGCTTGAGCCGGTTTGTTAGTTGGAAACTGACCGCTCCTGATTACTTCCTATCACGCTGCCAGAGACTCTGTCTGCTGCTGTTGCTGTGATGGGGTGGACGCCCCCTCGACGGCATCGATGTGCCAAAGTGAAGGGTGTTGAACAGCCATCACGAGAGAGGAAGCGTCCGTGAACGAAGTTAGCACGATTGGACTAGATTTAGCGAAGTATGTCTTTCAAGCCCATGGAGCCGATGCCACCGGAAAGGTCGTTTTTCGCAAACAGCTGCGCCGGAATAAGCTGCTGGCATTCTTTGCCGAGCAGCCGGCTTGCCTCGTGGCGATGGAAGCCTGCTCGGGCGCGCATTACTGGGCTCGTGAGATTGGCAAGCTCGGCCATGAAGTGCGGCTGATCCCACCGGCTTACGTGAAGCCCTTCGTCAAGCGGCAGAAGAACGACATGGCCGATGCAGAGGCGATCTGTGAAGCAGCGCAGAGGCCGACCATGCGTTTCGTTCCCGTCAAGAGTGAAGAGCAGCAAGCGAGCGCGGTGGTGTTTCGGACCCGCGACTTGCTGATCCGGCAGCGGACCCAGGCGATCAATGCTTTGCGTGGTCATCTCGCCGAATACGGGGTGATCATGGCAAAGGGAACGGCCCATGTCGGAGAGCTTGTCGAGCGCGCAATGGATCCAAAAACAAATGTGCCCGAAGCGGCACGGTTCGTACTCGACATATTGATCAAGACGATGGTGACGCTGGAAATGCAGATCAAGAAACTCGACAGCGAGATCACCCATCGCGCCCGAAAAGAAAAAGATGCCCGCCGTTTAATGACAATCCCAGGCGTGGGACCAATGACGGCGACGGCGTTGCTTGCCCTTGCGCCTGCCGCCGGAAGCTTCCGGTGCGGACGCGACTTCGCCGCATGGCTGGGGTTGACCCCGTTACAGCGCTCCACGGGCGGCAAACAGAAGCTGGGTGCGACGTCGAAAATGGGGGAGCGAACGTTGCGACGGTTACTTATCATCGGCGCGACTGCGGTCGTGCAGCAGGCACGGCGGCGAGGCACTTCACCGTCATCGTGGCTCGGGCGCATGATTGCCCGCAAGCCACCTATGCTGGTAGCCACCGCTCTTGCAAACAAGATGGCCCGCGTCGTCTGGGCTCTGATGGCCAACGGTGGGGTCTATAAAGCTCCGGCTGTGGCGGCATAGCCGTCCGGTCAGAGGTCGTCGAGATGTAGGAAGGTTAAACGGAAGGTATGGCGCAACAGTCGAGAGACGGGGTTGGGAAAACCAGTACATGCCCAAGTGCTATCTAAGCACGCCGCTGTGATTTGGACCTGATCCGCGAACTCCCATACGGGCCCGCGACAAATGACGGTCGCATTAAAGGCCGGACAGATGTCAGCCCCCGACTACAGCGCAGCGCTTGACGAAAGATTCTTCTTGCATCCCCGGGGGCGTCCACAGAGGGCATGTGGTCAACGCGTCAGCGTTGTCCACCATGTCCACAGCCTTCGCGGCCTGCATCCGTTCGCGCCAGACCGCCATCGGCGTGCGATAGCCGAGCGCCTGATGAAGGCGACGATCGTTATAGAAGGCGATCCAGCTCGCGACCCCTGCCTTGGCCTCGCGGCCGTCGGCATAGCCCTTGAGATAGATGTCCTCATGCTTGAGCGACCGCCACAGCCGCTCGATGAAGACGTTGTCCATCCAACGACCGCGGCCATCCATGGAGATCTTGATCCCTGCGCCCGCCAACGCGCCGGTGAAGGCCGCGCTGGTGAACTGGCTGCCTTGGTCGGTATTGAAAATCTCCGGCCTGCCGTACTTCGCCAGCGCCTCTTCCAGAGCCGCCACGCAGAACGAGACGTCCATCGTGTTCGACAACCGCCACGCCAGAACCGCACGGCTCGCCCAGTCGATGATGGCGACGAGATAAAGAAAGCCACGGCCGATGGGCAGATACGTGATGTCGGCGGCCCACACCTGGTTCGGCCGGTCGATCGTCATGTTGCGCAACGATAAGGATAGATCTTGTGGCCCGGCGCCGGCTTCGTCGTGTTCGGCTTCGGTCCCAGCGCGGTCATTCGCCGCGAGCCCAGGAACGGCCAGGCGATGAACAGCTCGTCGATCCGCCGCATCAGGGCAAGGTCGTTGTCGTTGGCCGGCCGGGGCGGCCGGTAGACCCCGGAGCGCGCGATGCCAAGCAACAGGCATTGCCGACGGATCGCCAGCGCCTTGTCGGCGCGATCGAGCATTCCTCGACGGTCCGGCGTGCTCATCTTCCGGACCTCCGCGCTAAAAAATCGCGCTCGACCGTCAGTTGTCCAATCTTGGCGTGCAGCTTCTCGATCTCGCGTTCGCGCGTTTCCTCGCTCTCGCGCCCGACACCCGCATCAAAGGCCCGCGCCGCCTGGTCCAGCAGTTGCTTCTTCCAGGCATAGATCTGGTTCGGGTGAACCTCATAGCGCTGGGCCAGATCGGCCACCGTCGCCTGCTCCCGCACCGCTTCCAGCGCAATCTTTGCCTTAAGTGCCGCGTCGATCTTGCGTCTCGTCTTCGTCGTCATCATGCCCTCCGTCTATCAAACGGAGCGGCCCTTTTCCAACTTAACCTCTGGTCCCAAAATCGGGGTCCATTTCA
>NZ_AUGA01000079.1:0-23347 GCF_000426785.1 Bradyrhizobium sp. th-b2 | reverse complement strand
GTTCTCGCTGTAGAGCGGCGCGATCTCGCCGTCGATCCAGTCCCAATCGATCTTGCCGGTGAGCCGGACCAGCTCGTGCTTCAGATTGATGATCTGGTCGAGCCGCGCCCGGAAAAAATCGTTCGCTCCCGTCGTTTTGTGCTTCTTCGGCCGCATCGTGCCCTCCGATGCGGACAGGGAATCATGCTTCGCCCGTCGAGGGAATCTCGAAAACGAAATTGCAAGCTTCCGATGCACAAAACACCAAAACCTTGCAATCTCAGAACGTCATTCCAGCCAAATTACGATTCCAGATCAGTCGCCTGGAAGCTTCTTAACGGGCGACTATCTACGCTAACGGGTGTTCGGGGCGAGAAGCCAGTTCTAACGAAGTCTCGCGTCAACAGATACTGCTGCCCGGACGTCACGAGCTGCTGCTGAATGCGCCCTCAAGCGCGGCTATCGCAGCTTCCCCACCCCGGACGGCCTGCGTGTAGTGCCCCAGCGTGACATTGGCGTTCGCGTGGCCGGCGATCTTCGCGACCAGGCCAACCTCGATACCTTGCGCCTGCAATGTCGAAATAAACGAATGGCGCGCGCTATGAGGCGTCACCAGCGGCAGCCCGAGCTTCTTCAGGGTAGACACCCAGAACCGTCGTCGAAAATTCCAATAGAGCAGGGGGCCGCCACCCCCGACCCGTGGCAGAGGCCATTCCTGGGGGCTTCCTAGGCCGGGAAACACACGATGCAGCTGGCCGTCACGACGCGGGCAGGCGACCCGCCACTCAAGCAGCAAGCTACGTAGCAGGTTACCCATGGGCACGTCGCGGGCTCCGGCGATAGTCTTGTTCAGGTTGGTGATGGTGCCGTCGCGCTCCTGCATGCGGCGGATGCGAATGACGTTCGCCTCCAAGTCGACGTCCTCCCAGAGCAGCCCAAGCTGCTCACTGGGCCTCGTGCCGGCAAGGAACGGGAAAGCGACGTAGAGGCCCCGCTCGCGGTCACGAAGGGCATTTTGGACGACCTTCGAGACCTGCTCGGTTGTCAGTAGGACCTTTTTGGTCTTCGGCTTCCCACGCCCGAGATTTCGAGGCATGGCCGGCGGGCGGATGTTGAGGTCTTCGGCGGCCAGAGCGAGAACACATCCAAGAAACATCTTGGCTCGGTTGGCCGAGTACCAGCCCACCTTGGAAGCTACCAGTTTATGCCAAGACCGAATGTCGCTGGTACTTAGTTCTTGAACTTTGAAATCGCCCAGGAGACGTGCCGTCTTGGCCTGCTCTGGCTTTTCCCCCGTCAGCGCGTAGTGGGTCCGCTCCTGGGGCGTTCCGATCAGCAGAGGGCCGACGATGTTGGCCGCACTTCTCCGGTATCCGTCGAGGGTGCCGTCCTTGATCTCGCCCTGTCTGCTCTCCAGCCACCGGGCGACGATTTCCCGCACGGTCACGGCGCGATTGCGGTCCGCGGCGTACGTTCCCGTCTCGATTTCGGCGATGATCTGGTTACGACGCGCCTGGGCGTCCTTCTGCTTCTCGAAGAACAGTTGGCGGCGTCTACCGGTACGTGGCTCTCGATAATTCAAGACATAGCGAGTCTGTACTACGGTGGCCCCGTTCTGGAGCTTCCGCTTTCTCTCGCGCCTCGTGAGATTGACCGAGCTACCCATATAGCTGCCCCGCATTCAAAAACGACGAGAAAAACTCGGTCGAAGGACGGCTGCAATTATTCCGGAGTTGTCAGAGCGCAGTCCGCTGCAACCGGGGATGTAACCGAGAGCCCCCAAAGCCCCTCTCGGCCCGTGTCGGACGGCATTGGCTCCATCACGAGCGATGATGGGGTCGCCCCCGTGTGATGCTCGTGACGCTGTTTGCCGCAGCAGGCGCTCGCGCGCGTGACCCAAGGGGAGGGGTTCCACTCCCTCTCCTTTCCATTGGAAGAAGGTGAAATCCCCTATTTCTGGCAACACCGGCGTCACGCCGCACCCAACGGTCAATAGCCAGGAGAGAAGGGCGACGGCGTCGCCGCCTTGCCCTCCTGTCCCACCAGCCACACCCTCAACTTCCTACCCTGGTGCGTTCTGGGACCGAACGCGAACAAGACGCCTGCCTTAGTCATAGCGGGCCGCAGCCGGGTGAGATGCTTTGACAGATGGGCGGGCGTCGGCGGAAAATAGCGATCGGCACGTTGATCACCTGAGGCAATCCGTTGGTGCAACTCGGCGACCGTCCCTTCGAACGGGCCGTCTTTCAGCAGGGCTAGCAAAGGTGCAATGACGACATCATTCTGCGCTCTTTCGATCGAGATCTCGTCCTGAGCATTTCGGATCGCTCTGATAAAGCTCCCTTTCTCTAGACCAGTGTGAGGCTCGCATGCGAGGAGCCACCGTTCACAGTCTGCCATACGGAGAGTGGGCCTAACGGATGTATCAGGCCTGGCACCAATGGCACGCGCAGCGATCTCGTAAAGCCCGCCAAGTATGCCCGGGAGAATTCTGTCAATCTCATCCAGCATTTCCTCCTCTGTCCGCCTCCCATGGTCGGACATGGCGGTTAGCCGGAGAGGGATTGAGCGTTCTAAAAGGTCAGGGCGATTAACGAAATCAGCAATACCATTGATCATGACGGGTCGACAAAAATTGAATACGAACTGCTCGTCGTCGGTGTAGAGCTTGCGAGTTCCGAAACCCCCGCCTGTCGCCAAGATACAAAGAGCGTCGGAGATGTCGCCTTTCATCCCCGACACGTTATCAAAGCTGAGAAGAAAATAGTCTTTGGCGTGGATCATCAGATCGCGCTCTGAATCTGGTAGCCGTCCCTTCTCGACTTGGTTTGGGTCAATGATTTTCTTAATGACCATACACAGGAAGCTCTTACCGCTTCCCTGCTCACCCTCCACAAGCAGAACCATGAAGCCACCGCTCGGTCGCAAACAAAGCAAAAGAAATGCAAGGACAAGCACCCATGCATCGTCGTCGAGGCTCAGGAGACTTCTTAGGTCGCTTAAATCACCGCTTTTTGTGGGCTCGGGTAATTTTGCAAATCCAGCCGAACGAACGAGCTTTGTTTCGTTGTCCGGCGCGATCACCCATCTGCCCGCCGTCAAGATGACTGCAGACCCATCATCTGTGCCGAGATCGATCGAGATGCGCTCCCTCGTTCCACCGACCCGAAGATAAGTCTTATACTGCGGAGCCTCGAACTGCGCCTTCGCAGTAAGCAGGGAGACCACCTCTTCAAGCGCGCGAGCGCCGACCGCTGTCTTTTCGGCATCATAAAATAATTTAGTCAGCCACATGGCGGCCTCAGACGATCTCAAGCCGAAATGCCTGATCCCACCGCCCGAAGGAACAGACATGTAGCCCTTCATTCCCTCATCGTGAAATAGAGTTGCTCCGGATGCTTCGACGTACGCGAAAAGTCGGCTAGCTATTGACGGCCTCTTTTCGCCTCGCTCAGTAGCTCCAAAGTTTTTGGATTGAGCACTGCGAATCCATTCGGACAGTTCAACGAGCGAGTTGCCGTCATAGCTTATGGGCAATAGAGCTTCAAAAATCTTCTCTATTATATCGTGTTCGCAGCCTGCACTGACCAGTTGGGCAGTTAGGCGCAATCCTGGCTCATGCGTGTTCTCACCCGACAAAATGCTCGGCGCATGCTCGGAGCCGATCACCAGCCTCAATAGATTGAGCTTTACGTCATCGAGAACCGGCAGGTTTCCAAAGTCGATGTCTAACAGAGGCAAACTTGACCAGACGTAAGGCAGTCGCGTCAGCGGATGGATGGACGGGGGAAGGACTGTCATCTTGCCACCGAACAGAATGTCGATCACGCCCTTGTTCGAAAAATTGCTGATCGTGGTCGATTTTACTCGGGCGCCATTGGGCACCTTGACGAAGAAGGTCATTCCTTTCTGACCGCGCTTCGCGCAGATGCAGCTACCTAAAATGGCTTCTGTTACTCGGACGAGAGCATTGTCGTCGACGTCCACGGCTGCGATACGAAAGTCACTGGAAATTCGCCACCCCAGACACAGGCCAATTCCGTGATCGCGACATGTGGTCAGCCAGCGCGCTCGTTTATCTGGTTTCGGCAAATTGTCGCAGTAACCAGTCCAGTTGGTAATTTCGAACGCCGGCCTCTTCGTCGCCGGCTCCAACGGAATGACGCTGAGAGGCTTCGCCCAGTACCTCTCGGCGTCGTTGCCAAACGGGAAACTCATTGGTCCGTCTCGCGTGGAAAATGAGTACGACAGCGGCCGTAGCCGGGCATTTCGATGACAACCGTCAACCGGATCGACATGACGGGGTATAGGCCAAGCCGAGCGGCCAGCACCGCCGCTTCCCGAAGATCGAACTCGTCCATTGGATCACGAGGCAAGTCGGAGGCTTCGTGCGACTCACTTGTCATTGGAGCCTCCGCTTCGGGAAGCATCGATCGCCGCAATCACCTCGGAAAGTCGGACTAAGCGCCGGCCATTGAACAGTGTGTAAGTCGGAAACAAACCCGCTTTTGCGGCTCTTCGGACCTTGAACAGCGGCAGTGAAAGGCGGCCCGCAGCAGCGCCTATGGTCAACAGCGGTTCAGGTGCCTCGTGTTCGGTTGGAAAAGAAATATTCACGTCTGATTTCCTCGAAGCGGGTTGGGGTGCTGCGAGGATAAAGATTAGGGGGGCGCCTAATAGGGGTTCACGGTTTGGGGTGGCTTCGTGAACCCCTCCGGCGTCTGGCTCTTTTAAGTTCAGTGGAAATCGTATGCTCAGCGAACTTTCGGCCCGTGGTCGCTTTCAGCGCAAAAGCCAATACGAGAACTAGTGGCCCATTTGGGTTTACAGATATTTGTGCCCGTCCAAGCTTTCTCAAGATTCCCTCAATTTGAGGCCGCAGGACGTGGGCGTGCACGTGCCACGACTGATCCCTGCCGCCCGGTTTGGATCGATCGAAAAAGTAGGCTGCGTCCTTAGCCAGATTTGTCAGGGCCGCTTCTAATTGTTTCAGTCTGTGTAATCCTAGAGGATCCATATCGTTGCGTTGAATTGTGTTTATCACGTCAGGAAGTTTCTGGCGCAACGTCGTCAAAGCATGCTGAAAGCTGGGAACTTGCCCAAACTCCGTCGCGTTTAGCTCGTCGAACTCGGTTAGCTGCTCTATCGGGAGTTCCGGATCGATGATTTTCAGTTCTCGTTCGCTATAGGCCGGCAGGTCGTTGACGATCTTGACGAACGACGACACGTCTCCGTCTGTTGCCTCCCCGGAAAATCTGGAAGATTTGGTCTGCCTAAACCAAGCAATTGCAGTCTCGCACGTGATTGGCGAAGGGATGGGCTGGTTCTTGTCTCGGGCCGTCATCAATAAGATCCGAGTGAAATTAGGGGAACTACGGCGGCCGCGTCGCGTCCGAGCGAATTTCAACGATTATCTTAAGGTGGTCTCGTACGCCCGCTATTCCCGCCCCCGCGCGTGAAATAGTCGAATGTAGTAGAATGATAACCTCGCGCGCTCGCGCGTGTCTTCGGGCTGCACCTCGATCCGTCCGCGGCTTCGGACGACGAGCCCCGCGTCATCAGTGCGTCGAGGTACTTCGGACCGGACCGGTCGGAATTCCACGCACGCGCGTAGATCCCCTGGCACGGTAATGGCGCGATGTCATAATGCTGCGCTACCTTCCGATCGCCCTCATGTAATTTCGCTTATTTCTTGTCCCCAGGCTCAACGAACTCGATATGGAGACTCATGCTGATGGCGCCGCCGTCCTTGCCGGTGTGCTCGTGACGCTCGGTGTTGTATACCTTGGGCCGCTTGCCGCGCAGCATCAGGCCAAGCAGCGTGTCGGAATATTCGGTCACTGAGCCCACGAGAACACCACCCTGATAAACTGGCTTCTCAACGCCTTCCACCGCGCGACGGATGGCGGCGTCTTCTAGCTTATCGACGCCGGCCTCATAGGCAAGCGCCCAACGTTCCGCAAAGTCATCCTTATAGGAGCCGTCCTCTTGTCCAGATGCACTTGAATTAGCTTTCCAACGTCTGACGGTCCGCTCATGTATTCCAGCTGCCCACGCAGACTTTGACACCGACCAGCCACCGCGCAATCCGTCTAGGAAAGCTTCTTCAACCTGCTTGGAGCGCTTGCGCTCCGACTCCGGAGGTCGGGACGCAAGCGAGCGCCGCTTGTCCTCGGCAATCTTTCTGATCGCTTCGGCACTTGGGCGCTGCGGTTGCCTGTTGTGTTTGGCTGCTCTTTCCATGCGCGATGACTCCGAACATTTCTCTCGAGCTCCCAACACAACATACAGAAACCAGCTGCCACAAGTAGTCTTGTCTGAGCACCGAGCGATCTGGCAGGAACGCATCCTGAAGCGCCAAGGAATGTCGGTAGCCTCCCGCCCGAAGGAGGTTACCGCGATGCGACACGGGTATTTCGACGCCGGACGGCGAGGGATTTAAAGCGTTCTAGCGACACGGAGGCCGACAACGATGCTGCGACTGTCGGGATGGTCTCCCACGCGGTAGGCGGAGCGCAGGTCCTGAGGAAGATTGTCCCAGGAACCTCCGCGAATAACGCGGAGGGGAGCATTGTCTCGCCAAACTGAACCGTCCGTGGCCGGCTTGCTGTAATAGTTGTCGTGCCAATTATCTTGGCACCATTCCCAAACGTTGCCATGCATGTCTCTAAGGCCCCACGGATTGGGCGGATACTTGAAAACGGAGGTCGTACCCCTCCACTCCTCATTGAAGTTGGCACACTCGGCTGTTATGGCCCCACCCGTGCTGTACGCGCTTGCGGTGCCGGCTCGGCAGCAATATTCCCATTCGGCTTCGGACAGCAGCCGGTAATTACTTCCCGACCGGTCCCTCAACCACGCCACATACGCCTGCGCATCGTGCCAGCTCACGAGTACGACGGGATGCTCGTATTGACCGCCCTCTCCATCTGCCGAGCCCATTATGAATTCTCCGGCCGGTACCACGACCATTTCCGGGGCAATCTCAAGGTCACGGAAGCGATCGCGGGAGCTGAAGCTCCTTGGCGTGCTGCGGATCGGCGATGAAGAAGATGCTTTACCAAGCTGTTGCCCTTCCTGAATGAGGGCCCGCAACGCGTAACGCAAATCGTCTGGGAGCGTCAAAGCAATGGCTTCGATCTGATCCTCAGCTAAGGCGAGAGACGCGAATACTCGCTGAGCGAGAATTGAGCGCGAAAGAGCATCCGCCTCTAAACTTGCCTTGATTTGGGCAGCCGCGATAACTGCAGAAGCGAGCAAAAGGTTTTTCGCCGATCCAACGGCGCGTGCCGCAGCTTTTTGGCCCTGAAAATCTTCGGCGCCTGCAGCTTCGGCGAGCGATCCGACCTCGTCAGCATCGTGGGCAGAAATAGTTTCCTCTTTTCGCGCAATGCGGATGAATTCACGAACGGGTTGTATGATGTCCGTTCGCACTAAAGCCTTTCCTGCTGCATCATCCATAGCCGCGACCGTTGGAAAACCTCGTAGCCATGGCGCGGCCGTTCGCACAAGATCGGTAAGCGAACCATAAATGTCTGGGTCGAGCGGACCGTCCGCGAGCATTGGCTCAGCCCGCACACGGGCGTCCGTCTCAAGAAATCGTCCAATCCGTAGCAACAATGCATAGGCTTCCCCAAGCCGTTCCGGAACTTGCAATGGGTCGAGACCTACTACGGCCCGAAACGCATCGACTGCTGTCGTTATACCCCCCCATCTCTGGGAATTGGAGAGGTGCATCGCCCTACTAGCTAAGTCTTCGACAATTAAGCGGATGGCAAATTGCAACTGCTGCTGGTTCGGATTCGCTGCGGCACGCTTGTCCGTCATACGCACCGTGCGATCTAGAGCAAACTGATCATCACGAGGAATCCATGTTCCGCCAGCTGGATCCGATTTCGCCTTTCGAATGACCTCATCATTTTTTTCCGCGAGCGCCGCTTTATACGCCTTTCGTAGTTCCTCCCGCACCTGCTCGGGAAACGCCTGCAAAACCGGTTCTATCTTGGCGGGCAACCTTTTGCCATTGCGCCAATTCCCTACGCTGGTTGGCGATGCGAACTCATTTCCCACCCGCGTGCTTTGCACCTTGCTTGCGAAAGCCTCATTGGTCCAACGCTCTCCGTTTTTCGCGCCGGTGCCTTCCAAAAGATGCCGCGCGAAGAGCTTCGCAAATCGAAGGCGATAGAAATTAACTGCTGGATTGCGGGCCATTGCGGTCTCTTGCGGTCTCTTTGCGGTCCCTTTGCGGTCTTAGGCCTACTCATTGCGGGCATCAAGGCTCAACAAAGCGGCATCAGCGAGCAACTTCACGAGGTTCGAGATGCTTAGCAAACACAAGGCGGCCATGAAGGTCACCACTGGCCTTTCTTCACTTGCATCCAACCAGCAGCTCTACGCGGTTACCGTGGTCTTTAATCCGCGGCGCTTCACGCGGCGATACGACCACTACAAGAGCTTCGCTACCCATATCCGTGAGCTTGGCGCGGTGCTAGTTACAGTGGAGGTCGCTTTCGGCGACCGCCCCTTCGTGATCACCGACGCCGATAATCCGTTCCACCTCCGCTTACGGATGAAGCAGGAACTCTGGGTCAAGGAGAACGCGATCAGGCTTGGCATTGAACATCTGAGTCGGGTCGTGCCCTCTTGGCAGTACGTCGCGTGGATCGATGCCGACATTCAGTTTCAGCGGCGCGACATCTTTATCGAAACCGTGCACCAGCTGCAGCACTTTGATGTCGTGCAGATGTTTAGCCATGCAATCGACATGGGTCCTCAGGGACAAACCGTGCGGACCGACACCAGCTTTATGTACCAGTACATCAAGGGTGGTGCGGTGCCGCCGACAAGCACGCGGGGCACGAAGGTCGGCGACAAGTATCAGTTCTGGCATCCGGGATACGCGTGGGCGGCGCGGCGCTCATTTCTGAACACGGTCGGGATCTTGGAAGTCGCAATTCTCGGCGCCGGCGACCACCATATGGCGCTGGGACTGGTTGGCCGAGCAGCCCTCTCGCTGCCAAACGGCATTTCCCCAGGATACCGGGCGGCAGTTCTCAACTGGGAACGCCGTGCTGAAGTCAATATCCGACGCAATGTGGGATACGTCCCGGGAATGATCACGCATGCCTGGCATGGAGACAAGATGCATCGGCAATACATCGAGAGATGGCAGGTGTTGATTACTTGCCAATACGACCCAGCGCTCGATTTGGTCTACGACGTACAGGGACTGGTCCACCTCACCGACTTCCAAGATGAGCGCAGCGTCCGATTGCGGGATCTGATCCGTGCTTACTTCGGTCAGCGGAACGAAGACAGCGACGACATGGTAAACGCGGTTTCTTGAACACAACGCGGCGGGCATTGGGGGATATTTCTGGCCTGGTGCGAGAGCGTGTGGCCGGCGCACGTCGCCGGCCACATCGAATGGCTCGGCCGCCGTGAGAACGGTCCGGCTCTCGATGCTAATGTCGCCGCCATATGCCATCAATTGCCTGATGTCGGTGCTGTCGCATGACGAGGCGCGCGGTTGCTCGACTAAATCAACTCGTGAAGCACGTGGTGGGCGCTGATCACTTCCTAGTCTATAGCGCGGCCGTTCTTTATTTTTGCAGCGGGTTCGCGACGATGATTGCGACAGTCGCGACGCTTACCCAAGGCCGCAGTCGCTCTTGTTTCGGGCCGTCCCTATACGATCTTGCCGATCATGACAGCGGCACCGATCACGTCGCCGGGGCGCTTCTCGCCTTTAGGACCTCGGGGCGCTAGAGATATCCCTTCTTATCTTCGATACCTCGGAAAGCTCGAACTCGGGCGGCATCGCGGTTGAACTCGCGTTGCCGTCGTTCCGCTGTCTGTAGTCCAGACTGGTTCCACAACTGATCCGAACCTTGCCAAGCCTCTCCGCGTGCCGTCTGATCTTTAAAGTCGACCAAGCCAGCGCCGCGCGCCCAAACTTTGACGGCCTCGACGCTGGGGAATTCATGGACCACGGTGTGGCCATCGACTTCGCCAATCAGCTTTCCAATAATTATATTGGTAGGCTAATGTTTAGCGGTAAGCCCCGCAAGGGAGAGAAAGTGGCAGTCAAGAAAACGAAAGTTTCCGTCTATGGAAAGGCGGGTACTAGGGGGAAACGGATGTCAACCGGTCAAGGCTGGCGGCTTGTGCAGGTCAGGGGCAACAAGCAGTTCGTCGGCTCGCTTCTAAAGACCGTCAAGGTCGGCGACGAAACCATCGCCATCTTCCGTCTTCGGAAATATTCAAACTGAGCGGTAAGCCGGCAAGGGATAGCGCGAATGGAACTAGTTCGATTGGGGAAATCGCCGTTCAAGAGGCGTGAATACAGCGTGATCCGCAATGAGCAGGATGGCAACGTAGAGGTTCGTTTCCTCGGACCTGAAAATACGAGCGATTTTCGAACGGACATGACGTGGGAAGACGTCGAAAATCTCATCAGCGAGTTCGCCACGATGAAAGAGCCGAAGGCTATTTTCCTTCGTCAGGCAAACAGTCTCGCGATCAGTGCGAGGCGCGCCGGTTGGAAACCGGTCGGATAGATTTCAAACTGAGACACTACCCTTTTGGCGCTTCGAAAGAGGAGTTTAGGAGGGACGCGGCGTTCTCAGGTCGCGGCTTAGATCTTGGAGGCAATAAAGCCACCCGAAGCGGTTCTTCGATGTCGCTGTTTGGCTGGGTGTCGACGATCCTTGTTCGGGCGCCTGTCAGGTGAGCGACTGGGTCGCCTTGGTATTCTTTAACTTTCGGTCACGAAGGTGATGATAGTTCGGTGCTCGGGTCGTGAACTTCTGAAATCGAACATCAGACAGATGGGAGCCCATTTTTAGCTATGTAGCTAAGAGCGATTGCGAACTCTGCGCAGAGACCGGCAGCCAGCCCGATCCCAGCGGACATAAAAGCTGCCTTCATGCTGCGATGTGCGCCTCCAAGGCTTCGGTCATTATCGGAGATACCCTTGTGACGTTTGCGCCAATACCGGATTTTTGCCGCGTGACTAAATTCACTGCGCGTACCCGATCCTTTGAGTGAAACCGAGAGCGTACTCCCCTTAGTCGATGTAGCGTCTCCAATATAGCATCTTGCATTGCGGGCCATTCAACTTCGGGCGCCCGCCATCCTCCATTAAGGTCTTTGCAAATTCTGCATCCTTTGCGACCGGGCAGTTCCTGCCAATCCAACTCATCTCCGAATTTCGCTTCTAGTGCTTGACGTTGGCCGTAAAGCTCCTTGAACGCAGCAAGACTGGCCTGTTCGCCCTCTTTCACGCTAATGTAGCACTCCACCCGGGTGCGGTCTTCAGTGAGGGAAACGCTAAGCCAAAAGCCGGCTCGGCCGATCCCTGCGGAAATCCAGTGGTCAGTCGATGTGCTGCGGTTTGCCAGTAGGGCGATTTTCTTAGTGATAGACCGCTCGATAAGCTGCGACCAAAATTTCCTAAATATTTCCTGTCTCGCCGTTTTGACCTTGCTCTTTTCCCTGCTCTGCTCACGGATTTTTATCGTGTAGTCCATCGCTTCGGGAAGCGGCACGATCTGAGTGGCATCAATCAACACCTTTCCATCTAGTTTGTACGGCTTCAGGCGGATGCACGCGACATCCAAACCGCTCTTGTTCAGCCACATCACCGACGTGATGAGCTCGTCCGAGAAATTAGAGGCTGCAAGAACAATTCGGACATCCCCTGAAAGCTCGACTTCTTCGATGGCATCGAATTCCAGAAATTCCAGAATTTCTTTTTTGGCTCGTTCGAGATCGTCATTCAAATAACGTGAGTGGGCGAGCACGGCTTGATCGAGCGTCATGCTCGACACCATTGCGGCATAACGGATGGCTTGAAGCTCCATGTGCCCACCATCCTCAGTTCGCTTGAGTTCGATGACTGCTAGCTGCGCTTCCTTGGTAAGGCAGAGGATATCGATGCGGCGCGAACTGTCCTGCCAATTGGAGAACTCATCGCACAGGACCATCAAGTCATCACCAAGTGGGGCAATGTGTTGCCTCAAGAGGCTTTGAAGATGCTTCCTCTCCAGGATTGCTTCTTGCGTGTAAGAAGTCTCGGAGACCGGCTCTAGCTTGTCTTGGTTTATTGTATAAAGCGGCATCGAACTTCAACTTTCTTCGCTCTAAAAATAAAGACCGCCCGCGCTGAGCACTCAACCTAGACGAGCTCTTCACGACGGCGCTAGCCGCCAAATCCGCGCTCGCGCAGCCATTCAGTAGCTCGCTTCGCATAAATGCGTTCATCATCCTGATGGGCAGCCTTTGCGGCCTCTGCGAGTACATCCGCAAGCGCGGCCCAAGTCAGCAATCCAGCCGCCCTTAAATTTTTCAGGCCGTCGGGACGATGCTTAACGAGCCGATCTCGCGGGACAGAAACGTCGGCATACTCGGACATCTTTTCCACCCCTTTTGGTGAAGCGCCTTCGCTCGCAATCAACAGGCTGAAGAAGAACTCCCTAACGCCTGCATAGCAACTGCCAACATCGAGATTGCGCAATATTTGATCTCGCTGAGGCCGCGTGGTTGTTCCTAGTGAAATGTCACTCCGATACTTCGCTTCAATAAACCAAACCCAAGTTGACGCCTCTATGATGACATCTATCTCGGAATGTCCTTCGTCTCCGCCGTCGAGCAATCCGAGTGGAGGCGGAACGCTTTGCCATAGCTTAACCACAGCCCTTAGGTCAGTAGGACAAGCTATCGTTGGCAACGCTCGTTCCCACAAGCCGGGCAGCCACACCTGTGGCGCAATTTGACGTAGCGAACGGAAAACGTTCCAAGTAACCGCATCTTCGCTGTTTGCGCTTTTCAGATGTTTAATCTTGCTCGCACGCATGTCTGCAAAAATGGGATCGTATCTGTCAATAATGAGATTGTCTCTGAAATCATCTGCAATCAAAACGCCGCTCGGTGAAAACCGACCTATGCTCTGTTTATCGCTCATGGCCGGCAGAGCCCGCATCGCTTCGAAAACGAACCATCATTCCGCCCCTCACGTTTGGCGGCGAGTTCAAGCTCCGCCACACTGACTGCACAAATCTTTTCATAGCCGCGTCCTGTAAATGCTGCCGGCGCCTGCTTGTCCGTTGAGATGCTACCGCAAGATGCCCGGTGTAGAACAACGTAATCAGGGTCAGCCACGCATCGGACATTCAAAACAAACCCATCGGGGTGAGCCGCCATCCACGCCAGATAACTCAAATCGTCGTTGCTGAACCGGATCATTGCATCGTTCCTCTAAAAAAAGCGAGAGAACTTCAACACGAACGCGGGTAACACTTCATTTGCAGATGAAACTGGCCTCACTGACTAGATCAACGATTTCGACGCCGGGGGCCTTGGACGCAAAATTACTCTTGCACAAAGCCCCAAAGGCATCGGGATCAATCACAAACATAAACCGCCAATCGGAAGTTGTGCGAGCAAGTCGCGCAAGATCTTTGAGAATGCTGGCGCGCTGTGCCGCGCCAAACCCGGGCTGGTAAGGCTTCGTCGTCTTTAGTTCGCCAACAACAGTTCGGCCGTCAGCGGTTCGGGCCAAAATGTCGATGCCGGATGCGCCCTGTGCCTTTCCAGCCGCGTCAAAATCCGCAATGCCAAATCGACGAATGAGATATTCCTTCGCCAACAGAGTGGCAACGAAGCCAATATCGTTATTGAGGTTTCCGAGTGAATGCTTGATACCGGTCAGGTAGCGAAGCCAATGCCGAACATCGAGGGCGTCGGAAAGGCGCTCTCGCTCAACAAAAGCCCGCAGGGTTGCATCCTTGGTCCGGATCGATTGGCAAGAACGTTTCTCAGCTACAGTAAGATGATCTTGCGCTTCATCCATACACGTTCTCCCGGTCTCGCTAAGGCGCGCAATTCGGACAAGCCTTTGTGTCCGCGCGCTTCAGCTCCGTAGCCAATCGATATGCGTCATCGCGGCTCAACGGACCATGCCATTTTCCGTTGCGGGGGGACGATCCGGCCTGCGTCCCACGGCCATCATTGCAGTACCCGCATTCGCCCTTGTGAATGCGAGCCCGATCATGCGTCCAATTTTCATAGATGAAATAATCGACCATCAGCAGCCCCCGCTAGTCAGATCACCGCCTCCCACCCTTCGTCAAAAACCGAGAAGCGCGGCTAACTTCTCGATACGCTCGGCACCCTAATCAAATCGCGACGCGCTAGTTTAGCTCAACCTTGAGGTTTGGGAAACGGCTTCACATGCAGCTCAATACTGCGGACATAAGGGCGAGAAGTTTCCTGATACCCGACCAGTTCCGATACATACGCGTTCTCCGGGATAACTATAGCTGCGCTGCCGCCCGAGCTTTCGGGCTCGGTTGTTATTAGAGGCATTTGAGGCTGCGGAACCGAGACAGGGGTCTCGTTAGAAAAGCGCTTGAACGACTCTACTTCGGACGCTTGGTTGTTGATTGAAAGACGCTGCTGTCTCACTGAAAACCTAAGCCTGTCTACCGGGGTTTCAGTTTCCATTTCATTGCGGTTTTCGCAACGCTACCCGGAGGCATTTGTCCAGGGCCATCATCGACAAAGCCGAGGTGTCTCATCAGACCTGCCGTGAGATAGCCGGCGTTAATGGTGCCTCCATTTTGCGGACGGTATCGTTCGCCAAGCTCTTCGCAAATGAAAGGCTCGATGCCAGCTAGGGCGGGAAGCCCCGCCTCGACCGCCTTGAGAGCTTCAGATTTGTGCGCCCAAATAATCTCATCCATGCGAATGTAGTCGGGATCGCTACTCAGCATGTCGCCAGAGCTGAGCGACAGGTTATTCTGCTCTATCATATCGACGATCGCTTGCCCTCCCTGATCCAATCGCTTCGTGGCGTTCTGGTAGAGAACGGCGCGGGCGTCGGGGGTCATCGATCGAAGATCTTCAAGTGAGTACGTCTTTGCCACTGTTGCTTCCTTCCCATTAGTGATGTTCAGATTCGCGCGGCTCATAGCACTATCAAACGGCGTCACCTCAATGGGATAAGTTCGTACGTAAATCCTTCCCCCACTCTAATCCTGCACAGTCGCAAGCGCGCTCAAGCCATCTGTAGGTTTCCTGAGACGAGTTGTTCGTGCCGTACCACCATCCTTCGATGAGTTGGTCGCCGTATTCATCACAAAGGTGTTCGGAATCGAAGAGCATCCTTCTCTCACGAGCTACGATACGTTTTGTACCTGGCTTCACGTGTGAGAGTTTTTCTAGCGTGCCCGGACGGGAGGCCTCAATCGATCGCAGCCCTTCTCCGAGCAACTCGCGCAATGAGCCAAATTCAGAGCGATTGCGATTAATCTCCAACCAATACTCACCTGAACGACGGGAAGCGCGAGCAATGTTAGTTGGCTGCAAAGGTTCGAGGAGCGTCTGAACCTTTGGCTCATCATACGGATCAACGGTCTCTTTTGAGAGGTCAATGGACGCAGACGGGGCCATTGGATCACTGCCGACCGCCAAGCGGCTCTCGCTCAAAACACGGACATACATGTTGCCGCCCTTACACCGTTGACCGCACCCTGACGAACGCAAGCGGCCACCGATCGCCTTTAAACAGTAAACCAGCGTTTATGTTTGACGAGCCTGCATGATTTCGTATGCCGATGCTTATCGCTGGCACACGTGGCTACCGGCCGCGCTTTCCGAATTCCATGTCTGCTTTCGAGGGTAGAACGGACGTGCCACTAAGGCGGAGACACTTCCGATTTTGACCCGGAGCAGAACTCGGTCGCCGACTAAGTTGAAACCCGGACACTAGGGATAGAAGCCCGCGCCGACGAAAGCGACGCCTTCGGCTTTCACCGCCTTAACGTAGCTCCACTTTTGCGACGGCTCAGTCTGGCCGGGTTTTGGCAGCCAGTAGTCAACCCACCCTGATCCCTTCGTCTGCGCCATCTTCATCAGTTCGTCGTGAAAGGCTTTGCCTTTTTTATCTGTCTCTCCGTGGTACGCGTGTCCTTCCCGAGCCGGAGTGGCCGGATTAAGAAGCACCGTACCGTCGGGCGAATAGGCAAATATGTAGACGTCACCGGACCACCACTCGCTTCCGCGCTCGCGAAACTCGGAGAGAGCCGCCTTTCCTTTGGTGTCTACGATAGCCGCTGCTTTGTTGACCAGTGCTTCGATCTGCTTTGCATTCGCGGTGTTCGGCGGAGATTGCTGCGAACTGGCCGGATTGGCCGCCAGAACAAGCGAGGCACAAATCAGTATGACGTGCCGGAGCATTCTATATTCCTCCCGTGCTTTGCCACTGCCCGGAATGATACCATAGATATCTCGCGCCCCAAGGCGACTTCCGCGTTTGGCCCTTCACGGACAAGCCGCACTGGCTATCGAAAGTCCGGTGTCGAGGGCGAAGCGGACGTCAGGGTTGCGCGTTCCGACTTCCGAGTTTGACCCTAAGCGGACGACCGAGAAAAGTTTGGCTGACTTGCCTGTTACGCAGTCCACAAAATCCGAGCTGTACATTAACCTCAGGACCGCGGAGGCGGTCACAAAGTGCCACTGACATTGCTCACCCCCCGCGCCGATCGAGATCGACCCTTATCCTGCTTCGCCTTCGACGGCCGGGACAAGATTCGCTGCGAGAAAGTCTACGAATGCCCTGAGCTTGGGAGCGAGATGGCGGTTCGACGGCCATAGCACCCGAAGCGGTCCGGAGCGATCGGTGTAGTCATCGAGCACGGTGACGAGCAGACCTTCGCGAAGTTGCCGGCTTATGGCGAAGTCCGGCATGTAGGCGATACCCAGGCCTTGCTCGGCCATACAGATCAGCGGCTCAAGCGTACTTGCCACCGCCGTTTTCGGCAGTTCACTCTCGATGCCGGCATGCTCGCCCCGCAGCGGCCATCGCTCGAACTTTCCGCTGGTCGGAAACTTGTGGTGCAGACAGGCATGAGCCCTGAGGTCGTCGGGGGTCAGAGGGACACCCTTGGCCGCCAGATAGGCCGGGGCAGCCACGAGGCGCCGACGATATGTGCCCAAGGCCCTGGACATCAAACGCGAGTCGCCGACATCAGCGAAGCGCACCACGGCGTCAAAACCCTCCTCGATCACATCGACGACCCGATCGCTGAAGTCGAGATCCAACTTTATTTCGGGATAGGCCCGCATGAACGCGGCGAGAGTTGGCATCATCAGCATGCCAGCCAATGGCAGGCTGACACGCAGTGTGCCGCGCGGGGCCTCGTGCTTCTGCGTCAGTTCAAGCTCGGCCGCTTCAATTTCAGAAAAGATGCGCCGCCAGCGCTCGAGGAACAGCGCACCTTCCGCGGTTAGCGTGATGCTGCGCGTGCTGCGATGGAGGAGGCGCACGCCGAGCCGCTCCTCCATCCGCGCCACTGCCTTGCCGACCGCCGACGACGACACGCCAAGTTGCCGTCCCGCGACGGTGAAGCTTCGGGCCTCCGCCGCCCGAACGAAGGCATTGAGTGATCCCAGACTGTCCATCCACAAAACTCCATTTCGGACATTCGTGTCCGATATATTTGGAACCATGGCCAGATTTTCAAACCCTTGGGAGCACCCATTTTGGGTCCAACGCCGGACGATCTCCCTCCGGAGACGGCCCGGCGGATCAAAACCTCGTTTTATCAAGGAGATAATCATGTCCTCGTCAGTCGTGCTGATCACAGGAGCGCTCACAGGCATAGGTCGCGCAGCGGCCGTATCGTTCGCAAAGGCTGGCCATCGCGTCGTTGTTTCCGGGCGAAAGGCGGATGCCGGCCGGGCGCTGGTTGGCGAACTCCGCTCGCTCGGTGCCGAAGCCGAATTCGTGCAGGCCGATGTGCGCAAGGAAGACGATGTCCGCCGTCTCGTCGACCGCACGGTCGAACGCTTCGGGCGTCTCGATATCGCGGTGAACAACGCCGGCACCGAGGGTAAACCCAGCCCGATCACGGACCAGACCACGGAAAGCTACGCCGCGACGTTCGACACCAATGTTCTCGGCGTGCTCCTGAGCATGAAGCATGAAGTGCGCGTCATGCTAGGACAGGGCAGCGGCAACATCATCAACATCTCCTCGACCTACGGTCACGAGGGTGCGGCTGGCGCCTCTGTCTATGTCGGCAGCAAGCATGCGGTCGAAGGCATCACCAAGTCGGTGGCGCTTGAGACCGTCAGATCGGGGATCCGTGTCAACGTCGTGGCGCCTGGTCCCATCGATACCGGCATGCTGACCCGCTTTACGGGCACGCCGGAGAACAAGGCGGCTTTGGTAACGACTGTTCCGATGGATCGCCTCGGCCGCCCAGAGGAGGTCGCGAACGCCATCGCCTTCATCGCGTCGGACGAAGCATCGTTCATCACGGGCCATGTATTCAACGTCGATGGCGGCAAGAGTCGCTGACCTCTCTGGACGCCGGAGTTACACGGCGTCCAGAGGTACCCGTTTCCAATTGAAAAGGATGCAAATCATGGCTGATAAAGCGTTGCAGATTCCGGGGTCCGACCACCCCATTTCGATCGAGGCAAATCCATCTCGTGTCGTGGTCGAAGTTGGCGGAAAGATCATCGCCGACACCTGCGATGCGCTGACGCTTCGCGAAGCCTCCTATCCGGCCGTTCAATATATCCCGCGTCGGGATGTCGACATGGCCGCGCTCGTGCGAAGTGGACACACGACGTATTGCCCCTACAAGGGTGACGCTTCCTATTACAGCATTCCGGCTGGCGGAGATCGCTCCCTCAATGCGGTGTGGACCTATGAGACGCCATTTGAAGCGATGGCGCAGATCAAGGATTACGTCGCCTTCTACCCGGACCGGGTCGACGAGATAAGCTAATCGGCGAGAGGAAGGAGCATGAGAGATGGCGTCGATGGAAGAAAGGAACAAAACGCTTGTCCTCGAGCATTCAACGCACTGTTCAACAAACGGGATTATGAGGCGCCCCTCCAATTTGTATCAGCCGCAGGCATGTCGCCTTTTGGCCCTTTTCGGAAGTGCCGCGCCGGCTATCGAAAGTCCGGTGTCGGGGGTGAAGCGGACGTCGCGGTTGCGCGTTCCGACTTCCGAGTTTGACCCCAAACGGTCCTGGCTAGAAACCGCCGATCGGCGGGCTCATGCTGCCGTGGTCTCAGAATCTTGAAGACTTTGGTCCACTTCGCGGATTGGTCCGCAAATAGTTCAATAAGCCTGGCCGCAACAGCCATCTACGTCGGCAGCGCCGCCGCGATGTTCACGTTCGACGCGGCCAAACTTCGCACAGGAGTTCGGCTATTTGGCCAATTCCACAGCACAGGTCGGCGTCGTCGGACTCTACCCGGGCCGGGGTGCTAGCAAGCGTCGTGGTCGAGCGCCATCATCGCCCCAAAGCGATATCCGAGCGCAAGGCGACGCAGCTGACATTGCCACAACGCTTTCGCTCCTCAAGACCCGCAACCTCACCCCAACGGCATTTGGCCATCGTGCTCGGCGGAAGCAGTCCCGGCCTGCTTCGGAGGTAGGGTGAACTGAAATATGGCGCCCCGAGGTTTATTTGCGGTGGCCCACATCCGTCCCCCGTGCGCCGCGACGATCGACTGACAGATGGCCAAGCCCATGCCTATGCCATGGGGCTTGGTTGTGTAGAAGGCTTCGAAGATGTGGTCCATGCTCGACGCTTCGAATCCCATGCCGGAATCCAGCGCGCTGACGAGCACGCCGCCGACGGCGTCCGCTTCGGTTCTGATCTGCAGCTCCCGCTCCCCCTCGTCGAGGCTGGCCATGGCTTCGACGGCATTGACGACCAGGTTGAGGATCACCTGCTGCAGCTGAATGCGATCACCTTCGATCTGCGGTAAGTCCCCGGCGAGTTGCGTCTGCAGCGAGACGCGATGCCTCAGCACTTCGTTCCGGACCAGGGCAATGACGTCGAGGACGGCTTCGTTGAGGTCGAAACGGCTCCTGGGCGGTGGCGCCTTCCTGATCAGGGCTCGGATCCGGCTGATGATGTCCCCGGCCCGTTTCCCGTCCGCGGCGATCCAGGTGAGGGCCTGACGGACCTCATCGAGGTTGGGCGGGTGGGCACCCAACCAGCGCAGAGCCGCCTCGGCGTTGGTGACCGCCGCGGAAATCGGCTGATTGACCTCATGGGCAATCGAGGCCGTCAGCTGCCCCACCGTCGCGATGCGATTGAAGTGCGCGAGCTCTGCCTGGGTCCGCTCGCGTTCGATGATGCGCTCTTTAAACACTCGAACCGCCGCCGCCATCGCACCGATTTCATCGCCCCGGCCAACCCCGGGGACTTCGATGCTGGTGTCGCCCCTGGCCAATGCTGCCATGGCGCTGGTCATTCGGGTGATCGGCATCGTGATGGTGCGCGTGAGTAGAACGCCCATCAGCACTGCGGTCATGAGCGAGGCTGCGCCGCCGAGAATGGTCATTGCATATGCAGTCGCGTACGCCTGTTTCTGCACGACGTCGCGTTTTGCCAATAAGTCGCGCTCAACCGTGTCGATTTCGTCCAGCTTGCCGCGGACGAGGTCCATTGCGGTTTTGCTGACCTCCGAGGCCGTCAACGCGTGTGCCTCCTCGCGCGTCTTTGGGTTCGCCATCAGCGCGACCTTCCGCTCGGCGACCTCCGAGCGCCACTTCGTCGCGAGCTCGTTTAATTCATCAAGCCGGCTCTGCTGAGCGCGGTTGTCCGAGGTGAGGTCCCTTAGCCTCCTGATCGCCACGCCGAAGACTTGGCCGCCCTTACGATAGGGCTCCAAAAATTTCTGGTCGCCGGTGAGCAAATAGCCGAGCACACCGATTTCCTGATCCAACATTGCCTCTAGTGCCATGTCTAGCGTGTCCAACACGTCAGTGGTGTGGACCCGCAAATTTTTGGTCGCTTCGATCACGCGAAGCCTGTCGTATACAATCGCGCTGCTCACAAATATGATCGCAACTACTGCCGCAAACGCGACCATGAGCTTGTGCAAGATCTGCAAATTCGGAAAAGCGGACACATGATCCTCGAAAGCCGAAATCCACCTAATGACCAGCTCGTTAGTCGAGATTGTCCCCGAGCGAGGGCATTAGCAATGGAGTGGCCATAGGGCAAAGTGGCGCGTCCGCAAGTTCCGCGCCGTAGGACGCTTGATGCGATGCGCTCGTTCGGTCTTGGCGACAGGGGCCGTCGTTGGAACTACAGCTTTGGCCATATCTGAGGGAGCGCTGGCGAATCGGCGAGGTGAACACTCCCGTGCCGTCGACCTCCTGAAACCAATCCTCGACAGGGATGTACCGTCTCGGAGGAAGTCCTGCGCAACAGGACGTTCTGGAGCAAGTCTTTGCCGACGACGTGCGCCTGATACTCGCTCGGGGTACGGCGCGATGTCCAATTCCGCCCGAACGCCGGATTGGATATGCTCAAGCAGCACGGCAGTTTCGGCACTAAGTTTGGGCTGAGCGCAACCCGCCTTTGCTGCTTCGGCACCACTTAATCGAACGAAGCAGCTATTTGCCGCGGCGCGTGAGTCGGGATGTGGCCCTCTTCGGAAGATGCCGCACTGGCTATCGAAGTCCGACGTCAGGGGTGAAGCGGACCTCACGGCTGCGCGTTCCGACTTCCGAGTTTGACCCAAAGCGGGCATGGCGGTCAGAGGACGTGAAACTCATTCGTCGTCGCGCGAGCTCCTCGGATGTCATTCGGTTCGCACACCGCGGCGCACCAGCATCTTCCGGCGCTAGTCCGCATGCCGCTTTCCCTCGTCGAACAGCTTCTGCGCTTCGTTGACCTCTTCGATGTGCTCGCACGCCCATTTCCCGAGGGCAAGCACCGGCTTGCTTAGAGACCGACCGAGATTTGTCAGACCATATTCAACCTGAGGGGGACTGGACGCAAGTATTGTTCGTTTGACAACGCCGTCACGTTCCAGCCCTCGCAGCGTTCTTGTCAGCATCTGCTGCGAGATGCCCTCGATGCTCCGTTTGATCTCGTTGAAGCGACGGGCCCCGCCGCCGAGAAGTACGATGATGAGCACACTCCACTTGTCGCCAACGCGCGCAAGCACCTTTCCGACCCTGCGGCTGTCTCTCAGAATTTGTCCGTCCGAGGCAGTCCTACCCATCTGACTAAGTCCTGTCGCTAGGCGTTCTTGCGCTTTCGACATGCATAGCCCCATATCTGGCCTAGGTCACATTCATTGACTGGGCGCAGCGGGGGACCCGCCGAAGGTCTGCCAGAGGGGCGGGCCGCAAGGACGCAAAGCCATTAGAACGGAGAAACCATGGAAATCGGTCTGATCGGCGCCGGCAACATCGGCGCCTGCCTCGCACGAAAGCTCAAGGACGCGGGGCATAACGTGCGGATCGCAAACTCCCGCGGCCCCGAGACTCTCGCCGACCTGGCGGAGGAGGTCGGCGCGACGGCGGTGTCGGTCGTCGATGTCGCCAAGCAGTCAGATGTACTGATCATCTCGGTGCCGATGAAGGCTATCCAGCAATTTCCGGCCAATCTATTCGATGGCGCGCGCCACGACCTCATCGTGGTCGACACTGGCAACTACTATTCCATGCGTGACGGACGCATAGAGCCGTTGGAAAGCGGCATGCCCGAGACGAGGTGGGTCGCCGAGCAACTGGGACGACCGGTCGTCAAGGCGTTCAGCAACATCTCGATTGACAGCCTCCGAAATCAAGGGCGCCCCAAGGGCTCGCCGGAGCGCATCGCCCTGCCGGTCACGGGCGACGACCGGCGGGCCAAGGATGTGGTGATCGGCCTAATCGAGGAGATCGGCTTCGACGGGGTCGACGCCGGCGATCTCGACGCGTCCTGGCGCCAACAGCCGGGCAGCGCCGCCTACTGCACCAACCTCGGCGCCTCGCGACTGAAGGAGGTCATGCAGGGCCTGACCGTCGACGACCGCGCCAAGCTCGGCGAGCGCCGCGACGTGGCGTTGAAGAAGATGATGGAGTTGCCCAACGGCATCATCGCAAAAGACAGCGTGCCGCTGCTGCGCTCGCTAGCTGGCCTGCCGGACTAGTTCCGGATGTTCGGGCCAGGCGTCGCGGACGGAGGCGCTCGCATGGTATCCCTCCATTGAGGGCCGCCTTGTTTGACGGACGCGAGCGCTGCAGGTCCTAGGGGTAATCCTAGGAGAAGCGCTATGACGATTTCGCGGGCAGAGGTGATCACATCGGTCGAGCGGCGGCGTCGGTGGTCACAGGATGAGAAGGAACGGCTAGTTGCAGCATCGTTCGAGCCCGGAGCCACTGTTTCCGAGGTGGCTCGCATGGCCGGCCTTCATGTGAGCCAGCTGTTCAGGTGGCGCAAAGAGCTTTGCAAGCACGGTGAAACGAGTGTAGCGCCGTTGGTGCCGGTCGAGATTGGGCCGTCTGTGCCGCCGCGGGATGTGGCCGAAGCGCCATTGACGACGGCGCCG